>CAUQXM010000004.1:0-53798 GCA_963522215.1 uncultured Streptococcus sp.
TAGGCTTCAGGTAGAGCCAAATCTTTAGAACCCCAGTCTAAATAGAGACCTTCTGCAATGACCAGCATGACCAAAAGATGGGCATAGTCTGATGATGACACAGCAGAATACATTAGCTCCTGAAAGGCTTTTGTTACAGGATGCAAGGTCACTTCCAGATAATCATTCTCAGATACTTTTAACTCTTTGAAAGCCTTCTGGAAATAACCGTCTTCATCTGCTTCAAGAAAGCCTAGTTGCTTGGCAAAACGAAGTTTGGATTCAAGCTGGTCTGCGTGGGCTACGCAGGCACCCAGCATGGATAAGAAGGCATCAAAGAAGTGATAATCTTGAATTAGGTAGTCTTTTAAGACCTTATTCTCAATTGTCCCCGCAAAAAGTTCCTTAACAAAACGATGATTGATTGCATCCTGCCAATCCTTCTGACTGCTTTTTAATAATTCTCCAACAGTCAAACCTGGCTCAAATGCATAGTCTTGTGTTTCCATATTTACTTTTCCTCTCTTTACTCGTTCGTAATCAACAAAACATCAAGAAAATCCTAGTTTTACTTGACCTTTTTAAAGAAAATCAAGGGCGTTCAAGAAGAGCTACCTAAATGCTTTGTATCACCTTCATCCAGCTTATATAAACAAAAAAACTCCAATTACAATCAAGAATTAGAGTTTAGCTTACAAGATTAGATCGTTCATTTCGCCATACGAAAAAACGTTTCACATTTCCCTTCGCCAGTCTTAACTGTATCAGGTTCAATGGGTATCATCTCAGCCTAAAGCACCCCAAATGTCTTTATTATTTAATTACTGCACCAGTATAGCAAAAAATGAAAGCCCTAGCAAGATATTTGATTAGAAAATATATTTATATAGATTTCAATGGTGATTTATTCTTCCTATAGACGAAGAAAAACCTCCACATCAAGTGGAGGTAATCTCTTTTATCAATACAATTTTAAGTCGCGTGGGTCAACTGGGAAGGTTGGGTTGTATGGGTTATGACGAAGTTTAAAGTGTTTAACATCTTCAATGGTCTGAGTTCCAGACAATTGCATAACTGTCTTCAATTCCGCATTCAAGTGTTCAAAGACTTGGCGTACACCGACACTACCACCAAGAGCCAAGCCATAGATAACCGGGCGACCAATAGCTACCAAGTCTGCTCCTGAAGCCAAGGCTTTAAAGACATGTTGACCACGACGAACACCTGAGTCAAAGACAATTGGTACGCGTTTGTCAACTGCTTCTGCTACTTCTTGAAGTGAATCAAATGCAGCTGGTCCACCGTCGATTTGACGACCACCGTGGTTGGTTACCCAGATACCAGAAGCTCCCGCAGCAAGCGAACGTTCAACGTCCTCACGGCATTGTGGTCCCTTGACATACACAGGAAGTCCTGAGTATTCAGCGATAAATTCTACATCACGTGGAGACAAGCGTTGTTTAGCTGATTTGTAAACAAAGTCCATTGATTTACCAGCACCTTCTGGCAGGTATTCTTCAACAATCGGCATGCCAACTGGGAAGACAAAACCATTACGCTTGTCCACCTCACGATTGCCCCCTACAGTCGCATCTGCTGTCAAGACAATCGCTTTGTAGCCTTCAGCCTTCACACGGTCCATAATGTGGCGGTTAATGCCATCATCCTTACTAAAGTAAAATTGGAACCAATGAGGTGTCCCTTGAAGGGCTTCTGTAATTTCTGGAAGATCGACAGTAGAGTAGGAACTGGTTGTATAGAGGGAACCAAACTCATGCACACCACGCGCAGTCGCCACTTCACCCTGTTCATTTGCCAATTTATGAGCCGCAACAGGCGCCATAATGATTGGTGAAGATAATTTTTCGCCTGCAAATTCAATCTCTGTACTTGGATTTTCTACATTGCAAAGTGTATGAGGAACGATGAGTTTGTGGTTAAAGGCACGAATATTCTCACGCAAAGTGAAAGTATCTTCCGCCCCACTAGCGATATAGCCAAATGCTGCTTTAGGAATAACTTGTTGCGCCATTGGCTCCAAATCATAGGTATTGATGAAATCTACATGACCTTCTGCATTGCTTGTTTTGTATGACATAAAATGCCCTCCTTAATAAGTAAGCGTTTACTTTGTATATTACAAAAATATCTTAACTCTTTTTTCAAAACTTTTCAAATATTTTGTTTGGAAATTTCATACTTTCAATCATTTTACAGAGATAATTAAAAATGATAAACTTTCTTAAGTTATGGAAATTCAAATAATCTTTTCATTTTCTAGTATAAAAAAGAAATCAGGTAATCCTAGTGACTACCTGATTTTCTATGTTTTAGGCATTTTGCCAATTTTCTTGGTCTTTTTTAAAGCGTTTTAGGAGATCTAAGCCTTCTGGTGTGATGTAACCTTCTTCTTGAGCTAGGTGAATGAGTTCACTGTAGTTAGAAAGTGTTAACAGCTTAACACCAGCATCTGCAAAGTTTTTGTCTGCTTTTGGCAATTGGTAGCTGAAAATCGCTACAACTCCAAGCACATCTGCTCCTTCTCGTTTAGCAGCTGCTACTGCTTCAAGAACAGAACCACCTGTTGAAATAAGATCTTCAACCACTACCATTTTTTGACCCTGAGCTACGCGTCCTTCGATTTGATTACCAGCACCGTGGTCTTTTGGTTTGCTACGGATATAGGCAAATGGCAGATTCATCTTGTCAGCAATGATGGCTCCGTGAGGAATCCCTGCTGTTGCAGTTCCTGCAATCACTTCTACCTCTGGAAAGGCTTCTTTGATAGCTTCCACAAAGCCATTTTCAATTAGGGTACGAGTTTCTGGATAGGCTAGTGTCACACGATTATCAGTGTAAATCGGTGACTTGATACCAGATGCCCAAGTGAAAGGCTCCTCTGGTTTGAGGTAAACTGCTTGAATTTTCAAGAGGTGGCTAGCGATATCTTTAGCAAGTGTCATGGTCTTCTCCTTTTGTTTTTCTAATCTAGTTCTTTAATTCCAGTCCTGTGTCCATTCATCCTTGATGGCATGATAAGCTGCAACAGGATTCTCAGCTTGGGTAATGGGACGTCCCACTACGATATAGTCACTACCGATTTGATAGGCATCAGCAGGTGTCATGACACGTTTTTGGTCTCCAACCGCAGCTCCAGCTGGACGAATTCCTGGTGTCAGACAGATAAAATCTGGATTGGTAGCCTGCTTGATGAGTTGCACTTCCTGAGCCGAGCAAACAACACCATCTAATCCCGCTTCAGCCGTCTTCTTGGCATAATGAATCACTGACTCCTGCAGGCTGGTTTGGATGTTTTGAAAATCCTGCATCTGAGCTTCTGATGTTGATGTCAGCTGAGTCACTGCAATCAATTTGGCTTGACTTCCAAGACCTTCACGCGCAGCTTTCATCATCTCTACACCACCAGCCGCATGAACATTGGTCATATCTACACCAAGCTGAGACAGGATCTTCATAGCTGATTTGACTGTATTGGGAATGTCATGCAGCTTGAGATCCAAAAAGACACTGTGACCCAAGCCTTTCAAGTAGGATACAATCTCAGGCCCCGTTGCGTAATAAAGCTCCATCCCTACCTTTAGATAAAGGCTTTCTTCTGCTGGGAAAAGAGCTAAAAATTCCTTGACCGCCTCAAAACTAGGAAAATCAAGAGCAATGACTGGACGATGTTCTCGCATAGGTTTCTCCTTTTACCTTTGCTAGTGAGAGAGTCTGGCCACAAGAAGCCACGAAAAAAGGAACCTGCCAACAGCAAGGTTCCACGAAAAATGGGTAGTCTCCACCCTTTCACCGTCTAACCTTAGCTGCCTCTCTGGACTGCTTTAAAGGTTTTTTACTATTCTATTATTTCTACTAGCACTTGTCAAGTAAAAACATGGTCACTAAAAAACTATGAAAGAAAAGCTACACCCTAGCGACGCGATGAACGCTGATTTGTTTGATTTCTATTGCTCTCTTCCTCCAGCTTTTTCTTCTCTTCTTCCAATTTATTCTGCTGTTCTTCTAGCCTTTTCTTCTCTTCCTCTTTTTGTTTCTTCTCAGCTTCCTTAGCCTCTTGTTTGGCTTTTTCCTCAGCCTCCATAATTAATTTATCCGCCACAGTGTAACTGTAAATTCCAGCTTCCATGTCAATCACACTCGGTTCTGACAATTGTGGCTTAATCTTACTGTAGTAAGGCAATTTCTTACTCATTTCAGAAAGGGGAACCAAAACTTCGTCCGAATCATTCATAGTCAATCGAATTAAATCTGATGTGACCTTGCTTGGGGCTAATTCCACCTTTTGGATAGCCGCCTTGAGTTCTGGACTAATTTGAGCAAGTTCTGACGTAAAGGTCTTGATTTGTTCGCTGTCATTAAAGAGAACTGATATATAAGTTTCTGGCAGACTCACCAAACTCACCGAACTGGTCTCAAGCTGACCGCTTGAAAGGATTGGATAATGACTTTCTCCAGAAACATAGTAGGCTACAATATCATATTCCTTGACCTTGATTGTAAACTTGGTTGGAAATTGATAGACAAGCTGAGCTGATTCAACCCAATAGTTAGACTTGATCTGCTCTTCATATTTTGCCTTATCTAGCAGAAGGTTAATCGTATAATCCGAATCCTGAATGCCTGAAGCCTGTCGAATATCATCATCTGTAGTTTGCACTGTTCCCTCAACACGAATATCCTTCATGGTCGCATAAGGACTGAGCAAGTAGGCAGAGACAACCAATAAAAGCAGACTGAGAAACAAAATCGAGATAGCCCGCCAGATATGAACTCCTGGAATTTTCGGTTTGACCTGTTTTTCCTTTACAGGCTTTTTCTCTATTTTTTTATCCTGTTTATTCTGTTTCTTTGGCTCTTTAGATTTTGGTTCTTCTTTGGGTACTTCTTTTTTGACCTCTTCTGACTCTTCTACTTTTTCTTCAGACTCTTTCTTAGCTGATTCTGAATCTTTTGGATCAGATTCACTCTCTTGGTCCTCGGTTGCATCTAACTTTTCAGATTTTGAAGCCATTCGAGCTTGTCTTTCCTTTTCCTTCTCCTCAGCTAGGGCCGCCTCTTCTTCAGCCTTCTTTTTTAGATATTCCTGGTTTCGTTTCTGCCATTCTGATAACTCTTTAAATTCTTCGAGGATTTCTTTGCCCTCTTTTTTCTTATCTTTTGACATTTACTTTCCTTATGATAAATCTTTTTTCAACAATTGATAAAAATCTGCTAGAGATTTCAATTCCTTAGAAACCTTCATCTTCGCTTGATAGTCTTCCTTGTGGCTTAGTAAGTGAGAAAGCTTCTCTTCTAAACTGTCCAAGGTCAAATCGCTTTCTTGAAGCTCTTCTGCATAGCCTTTTTTTACAAAGTAAGCCGCATTTTCAATCTGGTCTCCACGACTAGCTTCACGACCAAGTGGCACAATAACATGCAATTTTGCCATGGCTAAGAGCTCAAAAATCGTATTGGCACCACCTCGTGTCACAACAATATCAGCCAATTCCATCAAGGGTTGATAGAGATTGGTCACATAGTCAACACGAAAAAGATTTTGGCTCAACTCGTTCAAGCTAGAATCTCCAGTTAGATTGATAATATTGTAGCGCTCTGTCAGCTCTTTCTTATGGTCTGTCACCAATTGGTTAAAGACACGAGCACCCGCAGAACCACCGACAAACAATACAGTTGGCAATTGGGGATTAAAGTGGGTTTGAATATCTACCAATTCATCTGGTTCTGGACTTTTTTGGTCTGAAACCTTGGTCACTGCTCCCACATGCTCGACCTTAGACAAACTTGAATCTTGCTCAAAGGTTGAATACATCTTAGTCGCAAATTTATAAGCAATTTTATTGGCCAAGCCCATAGATAGGTCAGATTCGTGAATAAAGACAGGCACTCCTGAAACACGTGCTGCGATAACAGGTGGCACAGAGACAAAGCCTCCCTTTGAAAAAAGTGCTTGTGGACGAAGTCGCAACATAATAAAGAGAGATTGGACAATTCCCCAGCCAACTTTAAAGACGTCCAGCATATTTTGCCAAGAGAAATAACGACGCAATTTTCCAGTCGCAATGGAATGGAAGGTGACATCTAGACCCGACTTGAGGATTTCTTGGTGTTCGATACCACGCTTGTCCCCGATATAGTGGACTTCCCAGCCATCTTCGATGAACTTGGGCATCAACAAAAGGTTGAGGGTCACGTGTCCAACCGTCCCCCCACCTGTAAAGACAATTTTTTTCATATTATTCCTTTAACTCCGCAACTGTGTCGATAAAGAGGTCGCCACGTACTTCAAAGTTAGCATACATATCCCAGCTAGCATTAGCAGGACTGAGAAGGACTACATCTCCTTGAGTCGCAAGTTCATAGGCTTTGCGGGCCGCATCTGCAATGTCAGTCGCATCCACATATGCCACACCAGCCTTGTCTGCTGCCCGTTTGACACGTTCTGCAGACTGACCTAGGATGACCATCTTCTTAAGTCCAGTAATGTCTGGTACCAATTCGTCAAACTCATTGCCACGGTCCAAACCACCTGCAATCAAAATGACCTTGCTGTTGTCAAATCCTGACAAGGCTTTTTGAGTTGCCAAGATATTGGTTGATTTACTATCATTATAGAATTTGACACCCTTGATTTCATCCACAAATTGGAGACGGTGTTTGACACCACCAAAGGCTGAAAGAGTTTCTTTGATGCTTTGGTTATCAACACCACGAAGCTTGGCTACAGCAATAGTCGCAAGCGCATTTTCCACATTGTGGCTTCCTGGAACTCCGATTTCATTCGCTGCCATGACAACTTCCCCACGGAAGTAGAGTTGACCATCTTCCAGATAAGCTCCATCAACCTTTTCCTGTGTTGAAAATGGTACAAGGGTAGCTTGTGTTTTGCTAGCCAATTCTTTTGCCAAGTCTTGGTTAAAGTTCAAGACAAGGAAATCAGCCGCTGTCATCTTGTTCTGGATATTCCACTTGGCTGCTACATATTCCTCAAAAGAACCATGATAATCGATATGAGTTGGCATGAGATTGGTAATAACCGCAATCTCTGGATGAAATTCTTGGACGCCCATGAGTTGGAAAGAAGAAAGTTCCATGACAAGCGTGTCCTTGTCTGACGCAGTTTGTGCAACCTGACTGGCAGGATAGCCGATATTTCCTGATAAAAGACCATGTTGCCCAGCAGCAGTCAAAACTTCCCCAATCATAGTCGTTGTGGTTGTTTTACCGTTCGAACCAGTAATACCAACAATCGGTGCTTCAGAAATCAAATAAGCCAATTCCACCTCGGTCAAGACTGGAATTCCCTTGGACAAAGCCTTTTCAATCATGGGATTACTGTATGGGATACCTGGATTTTTCACCATAAGGGCAAACTCTTCATCCAAGAGTTCCAAAGGATGACCGCCTGTGATAACCTTGATCCCTTCTTCCAGCAAACTTTGCGCAGCTGGATTGTCCTCGAAAGGTTTTCCGTCATTTACTGTCACAATGGCACCCAGCTTGTCCAACAAACGAGCTGCAGATTCACCAGACTTTGCCAAACCTAAAACAAGGACTTTCTTATTTTTAAATTGATCTATTACTTTCATGTCTCGAACTCCATTTCTACTCTTACTATTTTACCATTTTTATGGAAATAAAAAAGCCACAAAGTGTGTTTGTGACTCTTTCTTCTAACTGAATTTCGCCATATCATCTATGTGATAAATCGGTAACTCGAATAACTTGGTCCACTTGTTCCCAAATCAGAGGATTATGGGTCGCAATAATAATAGTTCGATTCGGATTTTTTAAAGATTCTAGGATAGAAAGTAATTCCTCAGAGTTTTTGGGGTCTAAGGAAGCGGTTGGTTCATCTGCGAGGATCAAAGGTGGATCCTTTAAAATTATCTTCGCTAGTGCAACACGTTGTGCTTCTCCTCCTGATAATTCAAAGATAGGTTGCTTTAAATCCAAATAAGAGAGGTTAACACGGTTTAGAGCTTGTTTCATCAAAGAAATTTTCTCTTTTTCTTTCAACTTTTTAGCAACTAAACCCAGATTAAGGTTCTCTTTGACGGTTTGGCTTTCAATTAAACCAAAATCTTGAAATAGATATCCCAAATAATCTCTAAAGAAAACAGAAAGCTTGATGTCCTTAAGAGAAGTACCATCATAGATGAGTTGTCCTTTGTCATATGGCTCTAATCGTCCAATCATATTCAAGAGTGTTGTCTTACCACAGCCACTTGTACCAATTAAGGCATAAATTTTCCCACCTTCAAAATGAAGATTCGTATCTGAAAATAGCTGACGGCTTCCAAACTTTTTAGATATATTCTTTAGTTCAATCATCCTATTTTCCTTTCATAATTGTCATAGAAACACGAGATTCTTTCTGCGCTTGACGGTAAAGCGTCAAAACTGCACTAGCTAGAAAGACTAATAAAGTGAGCAAGCCAATCACCAAGTCTCGACTGCTTAAAATAAAGAGACTAGCACCAAATACAAAACTGGCAAATTGACTAACCATATACTGAGCATGTGTTTCAAAAAATCGTAAACCTGAAATTCGTTTAATCAAGATATCTCGGCGGAATTGCTCGAAATATAGAAGATTGACAGAATAAAAGAGTAACAAGGAACTAGCTATCCCAACAATAGCTCCTAAGATTAAAGTTGCTGTTTCAGTTTGAACTTCATTATAACGAGTTAGATAAACACTTCTTCCTTCTTTAAGATAGGATACTTGCTCATAAATTCCAGCTTTCTTCAAGAGTTCTATCCCACTCTCATATCCTTTGATAAAGAGTTGTTTTCCAGCATTGATAGACCAACTAGATTTGGAAATGATACTATCACCTGTAGAAGTCGGCGTAAATACAACTAAAATCGGACCAGTCAAATACTGAGTGGATACGGGATTCTCACCGTTGTTATAAACAAACCGCTTTTCTCCAGTTGGAAGATAACTAACAATCGCTCTCATTTCATACTCTAAAGGAGCGTCTTTATCCTCACTTGATTGTCCATAAGAGTTTAAACTTTCTTCAAAAACTTTCTTAAGTTCTGCTTCCTGTGAACGAAGAGATTCTGGTAATAAGAGTCCAAATTCCCCTTTTTGGAGATGGGCTAACTTCTGTTTAGTCTCAGCATCTACTACGACCTTTTCCTTGTCCAAATAACTTGGACTAACATAGAGCGTATTAGCATCTGGGCTATAGGTATCCAGTGTCTCTCCCTGTTCATTTTTTCCTTGTGGATTGGCAAAATGAAACAGATTATCCTTTACATAAAGGGCTTTTTCTTCTTCGATTGCTTCCTTGGCAAAGGCATACCACTTGCTCTGATTTTCTGTATCATTTACTCTATCACCTAAGCCAAAAGAAATTTGATAATAGTCTGCTCTGTCCTGCCATGCTTGTTTTGAAATTTCAAGTTCTTTCAATCGTTGGTAAGACGTCAAGCCTGTCTTAACAGCGTAGCCCACTGTAAAAACAGCTACTAACTGACACAATAGGGTTAAAGCCATCAAGCGTTTAAGGGGTAATCTCCCCTTAATAACAGGAACTAATGCTTTGTAACTCAAACTCATTAGATAAAGAAGCATTAGTAAAATTGAAATACCCAATAAAAACAAAAGATAGAAACTAATCCCAAAACCATATGTAGCTAACAAAATAGGATAAAACAAACCTTGACTAAAAAGAACGACTCCTCCACCTAGGAAGGAAAGGAGGGCTGATAGAAGGATCCACTTGATATCAGTCGATAAAGAATGCCCCATAATGGATATGAGAGTCTGACCAGAAAAGAGTTTTATACCAGCTGCTCTCATTTCCTTAATCCGAGTGATAATCACTAAAGCAAAGAAAGATAAGCCAAATATTGCTAAACTAATTAAAATAAGGGGAATTAGTAACATTCTAAAAGCAAGAGAATAGGGCGGTGTCTTTCGGTCAGGAATTGCTTTATAACCCAAATCTCCTAATTTATCGGCAAGCTTTTCTTTCGTCAAGGAGCCTGACAAAAGGAGATAACTATTTAGCGGATCACTACGTTCACGACTTTCTTGACTAGCTTCTTGGAATTCTTTTGGTAAAGTTCCCTGACCATAAGTTGCATAAGTAAAGTGAGTCGTCCCATCCTTACTCGGTTCTACAATTCTTCTAGCTATTAAACTCTGTTCTGAGTTTACAAACTTCTCCAATTCCTGTTCAAATACCTCACGCGTCGGTTCCTGAGCCTCTTTTTTGACACGAAGTAAAGTAACGGAATCATAGCTTGCAAATAAATATTGTGGCGCACGTAAGACAATAATCCAAGCAAGGAAGAAGCTGAGAAAAAAAGTTGATAATAATATAAATAGTTTCTTCATAGTAGACTCCTTGTATAAGAGAATAATCCTATAGAACAAAGATTTTATGTTTTATAAATTCTTAGAATTATTTTCTTAGTTTAATCCATTACACCCTGAGCACCAAGACAACAAATTTAATTCTTTCTTATTTTGAAATCGGTTTCTTATAACTTAAGTATATCACTTTCTATATAATCTATCAACATATTTTAGTAAGATATCATTAGTAATGAAGTTTTACAATTTCCTAAAAAATAGATGACATTAGCCGGATTTTATTCCAGTTTTCACCTTCATACTTTACAAGCAAAAGAGATGATGTTATAGTAAAAGTCAATTCAAACTATTGTAAAATTTCTACAAAAAAAGAGAGCCGAAACTCTCTTTTTATCTTCTTTTACTTTTATTAACCGACATGAGGGTAATATCTCGCAAGCTAAAGTATGCTAAGGTCAGCATGGCGATTGCGATAAAGAATTCTGTCGGTAGCTGAAAGATTTGCAGAACTGACAACATCAGCAAAATCAAAAGTGCTACGAAAGCAAAGACGACAAGGACGATATTGACTGTCCCTTTAATGCTTTGTGGTGTCGCAAATACATAGAGTAGTAATAAGAGGAGTCCTATGATTAAATAAACCATCTTTATCTCTTTCTAGCTCTTATTCAGCTGATTTTTTCTTCTTGTTAGCTTTCTCACGCTCTGCTTTGTTAAGGATTTGTTTACGCAAACGGATAGACTCAGGCGTTACTTCCATGTACTCATCGTCGTTCAAGAACTCAAGAGACTCTTCAAGTGTCAAGATACGAGGTGTCTTGATAACAGCTGTTTGGTCCTTAGTAGCTGAACGAACGTTGGTCATTTGTTTAGCCTTAGTGATGTTAACTGTCAAGTCGTTTTCACGAGAGTTTTCACCGATGATCATTCCTTCATAAACCTCAGTACCTGGGTTGACAAAGATCGTACCACGTTCTTCGATAGACATGATTGAGTAAGTTGTAGCCTTACCAGCATCGATAGAAACAAGGGCACCACGGTGACGACCACCAATTTCACCTGGAATCAATGGCAAGTATTGGTCGAAGGTATGGTTCATGATACCGTAACCACGAGTCATTGACAAGAACTCAGTTGAGTATCCGATCAAACCACGCGCTGGAACAAGGAAGACCAAACGAGTTTGACCATTACCAGTTGAAATCATATCCAACATTTCACCCTTACGTTCAGAAAGGCTTTGGATAACAGATCCTTGGTATTCTTCTGGAGTGTCGATTTGAACACGTTCAAATGGCTCACATTTAACACCGTCAATTTCTTTTATGATAACTTCTGGACGAGATACTTGAAGTTCATAGCCTTCACGACGCATGGTTTCAATCAGGATTGACAAGTGCAATTCTCCACGTCCTGAAACAGTCCATTTATCTGGTGAATCAGTTGGGTCAACACGAAGGGAAACGTCTGTTTGCAATTCGGCCTGCAAGCGTTCTTCTACCTTACGAGAAGTTACCCATTTACCTTCTTTACCAGCAAATGGTGAGTTGTTGACCAAGAAAGTCATTTGAAGAGTTGGCTCATCGATGTGTAGGATTGGAAGAGCTTCAACTGCATCTGTCGGAGTAATGGTTTCACCGACAAAGATATCTTCCATACCTGAAACGGCAATCAAGTCACCTGCTTTTGCTTCTTGGATTTCACGACGTTCCAAACCAAAGAAACCGAAGAGTTTTGTAACACGGAAGTTTTTAGTTGTGCCGTCAAGTTTAGAAAGGGTAACTTGGTCCCCAACCTTAACAGTACCACGGAAGACACGACCGATACCGATACGTCCAACGAAGTCATTGTAGTCCAAAAGTGACACTTGGAACTGCAAAGGCTCATCTGAGTTATCTACTGGAGCTGGGATATGGTCGATAATTGTGTCAAAGATTGGCGCCATAGTCGCTTCTTGGTCAGCTGGATCATCTGACAATGAAGAAGTTCCGTTGATCGCAGAAGCATACACCACTGGGAAATCAAGCTGGTCGTCATCTGCACCAAGTTCGATGAAGAGTTCTAAGACTTCGTCCACTACTTCAGCTGGACGAGCTGATGGTTTATCGATTTTGTTAACAACCACGATTGGGACAAGGTCTTGTTCCAAAGCTTTTTTCAATACGAAACGAGTTTGTGGCATGGTTCCTTCGTAGGCATCTACGACCAAGACAACACCGTCAACCATTTTCATGATACGCTCAACTTCTCCACCGAAGTCCGCGTGTCCTGGTGTGTCCATGATGTTGATACGAGTTCCGTTGTAGGCAACGGCTGTATTTTTAGCAAGGATGGTAATTCCACGCTCTTTTTCGATATCGTTTGAGTCCATAGCACGCTCTGCCAATTCAGTACGTGCATCAAGCGTTTCTGATTGTTTCAATAATTCGTCAACGAGGGTTGTTTTACCGTGGTCAACGTGGGCGATAATCGCAATGTTACGGATATCTTCTCTTAATTTTGTCATGATTTCCTCTATAATATTCAAAATTTATTTTCTAACTGAACGATTATACCATAATTTCAAGTAAATAACATAACTCAAGCAAGTGTAAATGTTTTCACTCTGCTTTTCTTTTCACGTCAAGCCTTTTCAAAGTAAGAGACTTATGATAAGATAGGCACAGTATGCGTTTAGATAATTTATTACCCCAAGAAAAAATCAGCCGAAAGGCCATGAAGCAAGCACTCCTCAAAGGAGAAATTCTCGTCGATGGTTGCCCAGCCCGCTCCCTAGCCCAAAATATCGATACAGGACTACAAAAACTCCTTTTTCAAGACCAAATCATTCAAGGCTATGAGCACACCTATCTTATGCTTCATAAGCCTCCTGGTGCCGTTACAGCCAACAAAGACAAAAAACTTCCAACCGTCATGGACCTCCTTGCGCCTGACATCCAGTCTGATAAGCTCTATGCCGTCGGCCGACTGGACCGAGATACGACAGGACTCCTCCTCTTGACCGATAACGGTCCCTTGGGCTTCCAACTCCTCCATCCCCAATATCATGTCGATAAGACTTATCAAGTTGAGGTTAATGGACTTCTGACACCTGACCATATCCAATCCTTTCAAAAGGGAATTGTCTTTTTAGATGGTACTGTCTGTAAACCTGCAAGACTAGAGATTCTATCTGCAAGTCCTTCCCTCAGTCAAGCCTCTATCACCATTTCAGAAGGAAAATTTCATCAGGTTAAGAAAATGTTTCTCTCGGTTGGTGTCAAGGTGACCTCACTCAAAAGAATTCAGTTTGGTGAGTTTACATTAGACCCAGAACTAGCAGAAGGTCAATACCGTCCCTTGAACCAAGAGGAATTGAAAATCATAAAAAACTACTTAGAGAAAAGTGGATAAAACAAAAAAGCTTTATGTTTAAAGCTTTTTTTATTGTTTATCTAAAAACTACTGCGACGGCTACAATCCAGTTAACTACAGAAATCACAATTCCTAAGATATTAAGAATCTTTTCTATTTTATAGTCTAATTGTGACTCTTTTTGGTATGAAATAGCCAAGACCAATCCTATGATACCCAAAATCAGACCCACTATTGGAGAAAGCAAACCAAGGACGATAGATAAAATACCTAAAATAAGTGAAGGTTTTTTCTTTTGTTGTGAATTCATATTATAAAATCTCCTTAAAATTAATATAAATGATGATACCATAAAATGCTAGCTTTATCTATCATTCGACAGATTTTTACAGAATGTTAGCTAGTCTTCACTTTCCCTTTCCAAGAATCCAGTCCATAAGAAAGGATATAAATCTCAGAAAAACCTTGTTTTTTCAAGTAAAGGGCTGCATTTGTCACACGTTGCGCACGTTGGTTTTCGTAAAGAAGGACAGGTTTATCCTTACGAAGGGCTGCAAGACTAGTCTTCAACTGACTTGAAGGAATATTGCGAGCCCCAAGAATATGTTTTCTGTGGAATTCTGCTGGGTCGCGCAAATCGATCAATTGACCCGTACGAATCAAGGCTTCAAACTCCTCATTGTCTACAATTTTAGCCGCACGGCGAATACGAAGATAGTTAAAGCCCATCCACGCCAACATTGCCAGTATAAGTGCCCACAAAATCCAAGTAACCATTAGTTCTTTTCTCCATTTTTCTCAATATAATCCAATTCTACCTTGTGCTCTCTGCGTAGAACCGCTTCTGCCTCTAGATAGTCTAATTTGTCCATCAACCCTGCATCGTAAATCCGAGAGAGCTCCAACTTCATCAGTTCAATATCATATAAGCGTTTTCCCATGTAAACAATAATACCAAATCGTTTGAGGAATTGCTGCACATCATAGAATGTTTTCATAAGACTCATTCTAGCAAATTTTTGTGTTTTTTTCAAGAAGAGACTCACACAAGAAGTAGCACAGAAATTAAAAAACTGCATCTTCTGCAACTTTTTAATCTGGTGGAAAATAGCCCAACTGCTCAGCGATATGAATCGCCTCCTGCCTGTTAGCCACTCCTAATTTTGAAAAGATATTGGCCAAGTGATTGGAAACTGTACGTTTACTCACATAGACCTTGTCACAGACATCATCAATGGTCAAGCCATTTCTAACCAGTTCTAGTATCTCGATTTCTCGTGGTGTTAGCACCTCTACCATCACTTCATCTGAAAAGATCTTACCTCCTAGATAAATCTTTTCCAGTTTTTTCACCAACTCATCTGGATCTATACTTTTATCTAGAAAGCCATAAGCTCCCATAGCTTTAGCTCGGTGTTCATACATCTTTTTGCTGTATCCCGTCAAAATTACAATCTTACTAGAACAACCATTGTCGATAATCTCTTGTGCCAAGGTCAGCCCATCATCTTGATACAGACTCGTCAGGTTGATATCAATCAAAATAATGTCGTAGTCATTAAAAGCAATCTCCGAAATAGTCGAAAAATTATCTACTAACTGGACCTTTTTAATGTTTTCCGATAACTCTAAAATCATCTTGATACTTTGGCTAAATAATTTATGATCATCAATTAACAAAATTTTCATAACACAACTCCTTATCAATCGGGAGAGTAATTTCTACACGAAATCTCTTATTATTTTCAAAAATCTGCATTTGACCACCTAAAACACTAATTTTATTAGACATATTTTTCAAGCCATAACCTAAGGATTTTTCTGTTTGAAGGCAGTCATTTTCAGAAATGATAAAAATAGTGTCATCATGCACATCAATCTTCAAAGAAATCCTTCCACCACTAGCGTACTTAACGGCATTGGTCGCCAATTCCTCAACCAGACGATAGGCAATTTTATCGTAAGGAGATAAAAGCCTAAAGTGGACAGGAAACTGTGTGACGACTTCATTTTCTGCGTGATAGCGCTTGACAATCCGATTAATCAGCCCTTGATACTGGATGTCTAACTGCTCGTCTGTTTCTACCATTGGCTGATAATAATCCATCCGCTCGCGAATCCGCTGAACCAACTCCTCTGTCACCAGATTGATCTGTTCACCAAAAGCTTGATTGCTACTATATTTATTGAAATTTTTTATCGCCATCACATTTTGCAGGATTTCATTGTGAAGAAATTCGGAGAACTGTTGTTCTGTGTCTTCATTTGCCAGCAGGCTTTTCACCATACGATTACGCTTTAAAAAGAGAACTTTTACATAATCCCTAGCATCTAACATTTCAGCAGAACCAAAAAGGCGAATCAATTCTTCCGAACAAATCCCGAACAATAGTAACATGATATTCAAGACTAAAAAGCTCGTGTTTAAGTCTAAATGAAAGATGATGAAAATGCCTACTAACAAAAACATAACCAGTAAAAACAAGCGTGAAAAAGCTTTTATATAGGACAATTTCAACTCTGATACCCTTTTCTGAAGAGAGTTAATAATTGTTTTGAGATGCAAAAAAGCAAGTATTCCAATAATCTCAAGATACCAGACTAGGTTCATCACTCCTGAGCCCCTCGTATTGATATACAAAAAGAAATAAGAAAGAGGCAATATTAAAGCTAATATCCACAAATTTCGTCTCTGATACTTGAGTTTACTTTTCAACTCTTTATGATATAAAATCAGTAAAATCAAGGGAACAAGGTTTAAAAAGAAAGACGCAAACAAGGACAGAAATAGAAAAATTGAAGGACTTAACAGATACGAACTAATGGTGATTAGTGTCAACACAAAGGACACACTCAACAGTTCTTCTCCTATTTTCTCTCCCAGAAAGATAATAGACAGAGAACTATACACCAATAAAAAAGAGTTGAGCGGATGAAGAATATCAAAAAAGTGCAACAGGGTGCTTGCAACTCCTTGATTAAATATGGATTGCCAGCTAATGAGAAACATCATCAGGAGCAACCAAAGTTTCAACTCACTATACCGAAAGGTCACAATATTGCAAATATAGCTAAATACAATTAAAGCAATAATCAGCAATAAAACCATCTGCAAGGAAAAATCTGTCGAAAAGTCCAGAGGAGTCCTATAATAAATATAAATCATTAAAGCTAGATGATTAAAAATCGTCAACCACCAAAATAAAAGTGAGTTTTTCGAGAGCGATTTGACAAACTGTTTCATATGTATCTACTTCCTGAACTACTTTAATATCATTATAACACAATACCAGAATTGCAGGATAGGCAACTCTGGTATTTGACTTAATTTTCAATAATTTGCCAACTTACTCTGTAAGTCACTAGCAGGTAAAGGACAAAGAGTAAAACCGCTACTCCCAGATAGGTGATATCAATAGAAATGCTGGTATTAGCGAAATTCTCAAAATAGCCCAAAAGAGCGGTACTCAAGGCAAATGCTAGCGGACCTGCGACGACCAGCGGAACCAAGAAATAACTTAGAATCTGTTGCAAAAGAATAGAGCGATTTTGCTTTCTCTTGTTCCCAAGAAGATATATGATTTGATAATCATTAACACTATCCAAAGCACTTGTAGAAGTTTGAAGAGACAAGATACTGAGGGAAATAATGATAAAAATAACACTAACAAAAATCATGACAAAGACAATGACTCCCATAAATCCAAGATAAATCTCAAAAATTCTTCCTTTGGTTTGATAGACGAACGAATTCAACTCTGCTCCATCACGAGTGAAGTAGTATTTTTCAATCCACTGACTCAAGAATGTTTCTACTTCCCGTTTGTCTATATTTTCCTTGAAATTGGCAACATAGGTCGTGTGGTCTTCCGTCAATCCAACTACTACCTTATCTGGTACAATCAAGGTTCCTGAGTCATTTGTAGTTACTGAAGATAAAAAGTAAACTGTTTCAAGTGGCTTTGAAGAGGCAAGGTTGAGAGAATGACCGTTAATCATGAAGGTTTTGGTCGTTGATAGAAAGTCCTGGATCTGCTTGGCAGTTCCTTTATAATTGGCATTGACTAGAAATTGGTCTTCTGCCAAGTCAACCGCTTTTTTCCCTTGCAGTTTGCGGAGATGATTGTAGGCAGAAATTCCTAAAATCGGTACTTTTGATTCAGGAAGTTTCTTATCATGCTCCCAGAGATTACTAGTATCAATCAAATCTTTATAAGTTAAATCACTAGAATAGATAGGACAGCTGTACTCCTCTTTGATGAGGTTAAAGTCAAAGCCATCGGCTTTCAATCTGTCTTTGACAGATTCCTGAGAAAATTGAAACTCTTTACCACGGTAGAGATTGACAGTTACATCATAAGGTGAGTATTTGTTCAGCTCTCGGTTCATAGTCGTATAGGCACTACCACTAAAAACTAGTAAGCTGAGAGCCAGTGTCAAGGTCAAGGATAAGACAGCCAACGTGACCGAATTACTATCAGCTTGTTTTGAAAATTGACGGATTTTAAAAGTGTTTAGTTTGTTATAGTAGGTTTGAGGCAGTTTTCTAAGGGAGACCAAGATAAAATGGCTCAAGGTATTGTAAAATAAAATCACAAAAATCACGAAGACAGATACCAGCAAGATACCCCAGCTTTTCAAGAATGATAGATGGTGATAGTCTGAAAAATAGAGAGCACCAAAACCGATAACAGCTGTCGAAAGAATAAAGAGAAGTGCTTGAAGAACTGGCTTGCCTTTTGCCAAGACAGATTTCTTGACCCCATTTTCTTGAATGAGTGCAATGATATTTTGCTTTCTAAAGGTAAGAATGTCCATGACACCAACAATAAAACTGGTTACCAAATAGGAATAAACTAGCAAGATGATAGACTTGCTATCAAAAAAAAGCAGACTACCAAAGTAATTGGCCATAAAAAACTCAGATGCAATCTTAGCTAGAATGACCAGTAAGATCAATCCAAGCAAGAAACCTAGAATCAAGGAAAAGATATTGACCAGCATGGTTTCAAAGAACAGGGTACGGATAATCTGCTTCTTCTTCATTCCCAGCGTTGCATAAAGTCCCAGCTCTTTCTTGCGCCGTCCCAGCACAAAATTTGTGGCGTAAACGATGAGAAAGGCAATCGCCGATAGAATCAGATAGGAAAGCAAGCCCATGTACTGGCTCATCACCGTCGTCAACATTTCCTTTGCCCCTGATAAACTTTGCATCACTGGATGGCTTGGTAAAGCATTAAAAGCGTAGAGCAAGCTATAAATCAATGTCAGACTGAAAAAATAGATGGTATAAGTCTGTAAATTTCGAAATACATTTCGTAAAATCAATTTTGGATACATACTCTCACCCTCCTATCTGGTACGACTGTAAATCTCTTGCAAATACTGTTCATTAGATAAGCTGTTACGTTCCAAATCATCCATAATCTTTCCATCTCTAAGTAGCACCATCCGTGAAGAGTACTTTGCTGCGGCAGGGTCATGCGTAACCAGTAAAATGGTAATACCAAAACTTTTATTGATTTCCTGCAAAAGTGCCATCAGTTTTTCAGAATTGGCAGAGTCCAAGGCTCCTGTCGGCTCATCTGCGATAATCAGTTTAGAATCATCAATCAAGGCTCTAGCAGTTGCCACGCGTTGTCGCTGACCACCTGATAACTGATTAGGAAACTTATCTTTTAAGTTTTGGATGGCCAACTTATCCAAAATTTCCTCAATCTTATCCTGATGTTTTTTGATATTTTTCCCCTGAATTTGAAGAGGTAGAACAATATTTTCATAGACCATCAAGGTTTCCACCAAGTTGTAGGCTTGGAAAATATAGGAAATGTTTTTAGCACGATAGTCAGCTAGTTCATTTTCCTTGGCATGGATGATGTCAAAATCTTCAAATCGAATCTCACCTGACGTTGGTTTATCAATCGTTGAAATACAGTTGAGGAGTGTTGTTTTTCCACTACCACTGGCACCCATAATTGCCAGAAATTCACCTTTTTCAACGGACAAGTTCACATCTAATAAAGCATGAACGATATTATCCCCTTGACCAAATGTTTTCGTTAATCCTGTCACAATAAGCTGTTTCATCATTTCATTCCTCCGTTTCTTTATTACTCTCTTATTATACGGTTCCTTTCAATGTTTGGCATGAGTATTTTGTGCAATATATTCAAGTAATAAAAAAACCGATGCCTTTTTCAGGTATCGGTCGATGTTGATTATTTGCGATCGTTTCTTTTTTTCATAAAGTAAACAATCCCTATGACAACAACTCCTAAGACCAGTACAGGTGCATAGAATTCTAGTGTTCCAATAATTCCTTCCATTTTATCCTCCTGTCAAAAAATAGAGAGTTTTATCCACAGCGCACGTTTGACGAAATACATTCATAAGAATATGTAAATCACCAACCACCGCGCCCCTGTGCTGTTAATCTAACAGCCGTACGCCACCCAGCAGCAGATTTACCATCCAATTCTTAGCTATTAATTTCCATAATCCAAAGAATCAATCTCAAAGTTGTCTTGTTTTATTTGTCTTTCTCCCCGTAAATATAACACCAAATCAAAATGTTGTCAATGTTTTGTAATAAAACACTAGAATTTTCCTTTTGTTTTATCTAACAGCGAACATTATTTGTCGTACACTCATAGAAACAGGTGAAACACAATCCACAGAGGCCTGCTAGTGTCATTTTAAAAGCTGTGTACCACTAGCTTGCAATTCCCGAAAAGTTCTTGGTTTTCAACCTCGAAACTTAGAGAATCAATCTCTGGACGACTTGTATTTTTAGCCATAAGGTTACTTCCTTCTTTTAGATGATCATCTTTACAGTAACTAGTATAAACTCTAGTATTGGCTAAGTAATGAGTAAATCGTGCAAGTTTCTTATTTTCGAGGAAAATTTTTAATCTTATTTACTAAATGATTTAGAAGTTTCTTCTTAACTACTTTACAGAGACCCACACACTCCCCCTGATTTTCCTATCTTCTTTGGCGATTCTGACGCAAGTGTGGTACAATAAAAACATGAGAATTCAACAATTACACTATATTATCAAAATCGTCGAAACTGGCTCTATGAATGAGGCAGCTAAGCAACTCTTTATCACTCAACCCAGTCTCTCTAATGCAGTTCGAGACTTGGAAAATGAAATGGGCATTGAAATCTTTATCCGCAATCCCAAGGGCATTACCTTGACTCGTGATGGGATGGAGTTCCTCTCTTATGCCCGTCAGGTTGTCGAGCAAACCCAGCTTCTGGAGGAACGCTATAAAAATCCTGTCGCCCACCGCGAACTCTTTAGCGTTTCGTCTCAACACTATGCCTTTGTGGTCAATGCCTTTGTCTCTTTGCTCAAGAAAAGCGATATGGAGAAATACGAGCTCTTCCTTCGTGAAACTCGTACTTGGGAAATTATCGACGACGTCAAGAACTTCCGCAGTGAGGTCGGTGTTCTATTTTTAAACAGCTACAACCGTGATGTTTTAACCAAGATGCTGGATGACAACCACCTGCTGGCTCATCATCTTTTTACCGCTCAACCGCATATCTTTGTCAGTAAGACCAATCCTCTGGCCAAAAGAGACAAGGTGAAACTGTCTGATTTGGAGAATTTCCCTTATCTCAGCTATGACCAAGGGACGCATAACTCCTTCTACTTTTCAGAAGAAATTCTTTCTCAAGAACACCACAAGAAATCCATCGTGGTCAGTGACCGTGCCACCCTCTTTAATCTCTTGATTGGTTTAGATGGTTATACCATTGCGACAGGGATTTTGAACAGCAACCTCAACGGAGACAATATCGTTTCTATCCCATTGGATATTGACGACTCCATTGAGCTAGTCTATATCCAGCATGAAAAAACCAGCCTTTCTAAGATGGGCGAACGCTTTATTGACTATCTCCTAGAAGAAGTCCAGTTTGATAGT
Source organism: uncultured Streptococcus sp. (assembly GCA_963522215.1). Classification (GTDB taxonomy): domain Bacteria; phylum Bacillota; class Bacilli; order Lactobacillales; family Streptococcaceae; genus Streptococcus. The sequence continues at coordinate 21,623 of CAUQXM010000004.1, forward strand.
TGAGAAATGATAAGAACCAATATGTAGGCTAGCAACAACCTGCATATTGGTTCTTTTTACTTATAATTAAAAGTTTCCCCTGCCAATTTATCAGCTAGCTTGGGAAAGAGGGTATAAAACTTATGGGCTAGGTTCAACAAAACTGGGAGATTGATTTCTCGTTTGTTTTTTCCTATAATCTTGACAATCTTTTTAGCCACTGTATCTGGTTCTAGCAGGAAACGGTCAACCGACTTGAGATAGGTACCATCTGGGTCGGCTTGGTCGAAAAATCCTGTTCGGATTGGTCCTGGATTGACTGTTGTCACATAGACTCCATATGGCCTAAGTTCGAGGCGTAACGCATTTGAAAAACCAATGGCCGCAAACTTGGTCGCTGAGTAAAGACTGGACTTGCCAGTAGCAATCAAACCAGCCATGCTAACAATATTGATGATATGGCCTTTTCGACTTTCCTTCATTCGAGCCGCAAGGCGACGAGACAGATTCATTAGGGCAAAGGTATTGACCTCGAACATCTGATGAATATCTTGATCGGAAATCTGGTCAAATTCCTCAAAAATTCCGTAACCAGCGTTGTTTATCAAAATATCAATCTTGCCATAACGGAGATAGAGGTCAGTTACCAGAGATTCTAAGGCTGAGTCATCGGTAATATCGATTTCCATCAATTCTGCACGAGGATGATTTCCGTAGAGTTGGGCTAATTTTTCCTTATTTCTACCAAGCAAGATGAGTTGGTCATTTTGCAAGAGTTTGACCATTTCTTGGGCTAGGCCACCGCTAGCTCCGGTAATGAGAATAGTAGGCATACTTATCCTTTCTCAAGCTTTTAGATTTCCACTTCTTCCAAGTCTTTGACCACATGGACATTTTCAAAGACACTAGCAGCGTCTTTTTTAAGCTTGCTGATATCTTTTGAGAGGAAACGGGCACTGATATGATTGAGCAATAGTCGTTTGGCACCTGCTTCTACCGCTACTTGTGCAGCTTGCATGTTAGTAGAGTGGCCATGGTTACGAGCAATTTTTTCATCACCCTTGCCATAAGTCGATTCATGGACTAGGACATCGGCATTGACAGCCAGACGCACACTGGCATCCGTTTTTCGAGTGTCTCCTAAAATAGTAATAATCTTACCAGGACGTGGCGCTGAGATATAGTCTGCTGCCTTGATTTCAGTTCCGTCTTCCAAAACAACATCCTGGCCGTTCTTGATTTTCCCAAAAAGTGGGCCAAATGGGACACCAGCAGCCTTGAGTTTTTCAGCATCCAGCGTTCCTTCCAATTCCTTTTGCATGACACGGTAACCAACACAGAAAATAGTGTGGTCCAGCTCCTCTGCATACACCGTGAATTTATCGGTCTCAAGGATTTTTCCTAAAGAATCTTGGTCAAACTCATGAAAATGAATACGGTAAGGCAGGCGCGAACCTGACACACGAAGACTGGTTAAGACAAAGGACTTAATCCCTTGCGGTCCATAGATTTCCAAATCTGTCTGCTCTTCATTGGCTTGAAAGGCACGGCTAGAAAGGAAACCTGGCAGGCCAAAAATATGGTCTCCATGTAGGTGGGTGATAAAGATTTTGCTGACCTTACGTGGTCGAATTGTGGTTTCCAGAATGCGATTTTGCGTTCCTTCTCCACAGTCAAAGAGCCAAACTTCGTTAATCTCGTCCAAGAGTTTCAGGGCGAGACTTGAGACGTTGCGGGCTTTAGAGGGCTGACCAGCCCCCGTTCCTAAAAATTGAATATCCATTCGATACTTTCTAATTAATCAATATATAACATGGCTGTGCGGTTTTCCGATCGGAAATAGCGCTTGCCAGAAAAAGAAGCAACTTCTTGCAGTAAATCCTCTTGACTATAACCTTTTAGACGCTTACGACCGTCAGCCAAGCTTTCCAAATCAGTCAAAGCTGTGAGATTTTCCACACTAACAATTTCCTCATCTCCAACAGCCTTCATGTAAATCTTGCCAGACTCCTCAAAGACCAGTTGATGGGGGAAAATTTGCGCAATTTCAAAGAGCAAGTCTTCTGAAATTTTCTCTTCATTTTCAGAGAAAATCCGACCCAGACCCTCACTCTCATAACAAAAACCAAAGGATTTACCAGACAGATTAAGCCGAATAAAAGGCTTATTTTCTAGGGTGAAACTTGGTTCAGTATTGTAAAGATTCAGTTCCTGACTGAGTTCCGCAAAATAATCCGTCGCAGCCTCAGGACTTTTTTTCTGGTAGAGTTCTGCAAAGTAAGCATTGACCACGCTGGGCGGAGGAGTGATCAGTGCCAACTGCTCCTGCTCTGTTCTACCAGCTAGAAGTTGATCCAGATAGACCTGGTCCAGACTTGTATAGCCCCCATATTTTAGAGCCAAGGTTTTAATATCAGTCATAAAATTCCTCTAACCTCCATTTGTTTTTCTCAGAAATGTAGCCTGCAATCACTTCGCCGTCCTCCTGATAATCGCGTTCTTCCAGAATCGCAACACTTTCTAAATCATGAATCTTGTAGGACTTAGAAAAAGGCACACGCAGGGTAAAAAATTCAAAAATATCCTTGATTTTCTCTAAAAACAAAGCCTGCAAATTCTCACGACTATCCTCAGACTTGGCAGAAATGAGGGCATAAGGCGTTTGGGTAGGCGTGAAATCCTCCACCAAATCCGCTTTATTATAGAGGGTCAGGCGAGGAATATCTTCCATGTCCAGGTCTTTCATGATGGACAGGACTGTTTTTTCATGCTCCTCATGGTAAGGATTGCTGGCATCGATAACATGAACCAGAAGGTCCACATGCTTGCTTTCTTCCAAGGTTGACTTAAAACTGGACACCAACTCTGTCGGCAAATCTTGGATAAAGCCAACTGTATCTGTCAAAGTTACTTGGAGATTGCCTCCCAGATGGATACTCTTAGTTGTCGCGTCCAAAGTCGCAAAGAGCTCGTCTGCTTCATACTGGGTCTTACTGGTCAAGGTGTTCATGATGGTTGATTTTCCAGCATTGGTGTAACCAATCAAACCAATCTTAAAGGTACTTGACTCCAAACGTTTTTCTCGAACTGTCGCCCGATTTTTCTCAACCACCTTGAGCTGGCGCTCGATATCCGTGATTTGATTGCGAACACTACGACGGTTCAGCTCCAGCTGGCTTTCACCAGGTCCACGGGAACCAATTCCCCCTGCCTGACGACTGAGCATAATTCCCTGACCAACCAAGCGGGGCAAGAGATATTTTAGCTGGGCTAGGTGAACTTGGAGTTTCCCTTCATGGCTTCGAGCTCGCATGGCAAAGATATCCAAAATCAACTGCATACGGTCAATGACCTTAACACCCAGAACTTCCTCTAGATTGACATTTTGCCTTGGGGTCAGACGGTTGTTGACGATGACAGTGGTAATTTCTTCTGCATCCACCATGAGCGCAATTTCTTCCAACTTACCAGAGCCGACGAAGGTCTTAGAATCATACTTTTCACGTTTTTGTCTATAGCTATCTACAACGACGGCACCAGCTGTCTTAGCTAGACTGGCCAATTCTTCCATGGAGAGGTCAAAATTGTCCATGCCCTGCAATTCCACACCAATGAGCAGGACCCGCTCCTCTTTTTTCTCCGTTTCAATCATCTAAAAACTCCTCTATCTGGCTTAAAATGCGATCTTTTACACCAGACTCTCCAATCTGATAAAAGGTCACCTGCATGCGATTACGGAACCAAGTCAACTGACGCTTGGCAAAACGACGGGTAGCCTGTTTGAGACTCTCACTGGCTTCTTCCAAGGTCTGCTCTCCACGGAAGTAAGGAAAGAGTTCCTTGTATCCAATACCTTTAGCCGCCTGCACATCTGGATAATGGTCAAACAACCACTTGGCTTCGTCTAGAAGTCCAGCTTCAAACATCAGGTCCACTCGGTGATTGATACGTTCATATAATTGACTGCGCTCATCATCCAAGCAGATAATCAGCGGTTCATATAGACTCTCTTGATTTTCCAAATCCTGACCAAAATGGGCAATTTCCAAGGCACGCATTGCACGACGACGATTAAACTGAGGAATTTCAAGGCCTGCTTGCGCCACAAGATGAGCTAATTCCTCATCTGTATAAGGCTCCAAACTAGCTCGGTAAGCTAAAATTTCCTCATGTGGTGTCTCTCCACCGAGATGATATCCTTCTAGTAGACTCTGTATGTAAAGCCCTGTTCCACCAGCGATAATAGCAAGCTTGCCACGGCTGTGAATATCCTCAATAGCCATCTTAGCTTCTGAAACAAAATCAAAAGCCGAGTAAGACTCGGTTACCTCTCTAACATCGATTAAATGATGGGGAACAGCTGCCTGCTCTTCTGGACTAGCCTTGGCCGTCCCAATATCAAGTCCTCGATAGACTTGCTGACTATCTCCACTAACCACTTCGCCATTAAAACGCTTGGCCACTTCAATGGCAAGGGCTGTTTTTCCAACAGCAGTCGGTCCAACAATCACAATTATTTTTGTTTTCATCTTTTTTCCTTGAAAAATTCCCATTTTTTCGTTACTATTATTATAACACAAAAAGGTCAGTCAGAAAAATGTGACCTCTTGAGGGGGCTGGCTGATTAAGAAGATAAAGGAGGAAGACTCATGGCTAAAGGATTCGCTAAAGGTCTTGTAACAGGTGTCGCAGGAACTGTCGCTGCCGTCGCAGGTGCAGTATACGCATTTAAAAAGAAAGTGATCGAACCAGAAGAGCAAAAAGCAGCTTTCATCGAAGAAAACCGTAAAAAAGCAGCTCGCCGCCGCGTATCACGTTAAGAAACAAAAGAAGTTGGGATTTATTGCCTCAACTTCTTTTTTCTATTCTTTTAAATAGCTAGGTCAAACTTCAACTGTGGCTTGACAGGGTCATAATCCACCAACTCAAAATCTTCTGCTTTGATATCAAAGAAATTAGTCTTATCTGGCACATTCAAAACCAAACGTGGTTGGCAGTTTGACGGCTCACGACGAAGCAATTCCTGAGCTTGTTCAAATTGATTGTCATAGATATGGAGGTTGTTGATGAAGTAGAAGAACTTCCCAACCTTCCAGCCAAAATGCTTGGCAATCATCATTTGAAGAGCCACATACTGCATAGCATTGATGTGGTGGGCCACCAGCATATCATTCGAACGCTGGGTCAAGGTCGCATCCAGATAGATTTCTCCATCTACACGGCGGACATCAAACATGGTCTGAAAGGCACATGGGAGGAGGCCGTCCGTCTCATCAAAAGCTTGATAATCCCAGAGAGAGATAATATTCCGGCGGTTCCAAGGGTTGGCTTCCAACTGCTTGAGAAGCTTATTGATGATGTCGTGTTTCTTAACGACCGCCCCGTAACGCTCACCAATAGTTCCTGTATCTCCCACTTCCCAGTCATTCCAGTAGTGAACATTGTACTTGTCATTAAGCACGTCTAGGCTATTAGACTGGTCTTGGTAAATCCAGAGCACTTCCTTGATGGCTGATTTGATGGCAATAGGACGCAAGGTTGTGATGGGGAATTCCCCCTTGGCCAAGTCATACTCGGCAAAGGCACCCGTTACATATTTAGAGTTAGCAACTGTCCCATCCTTGTACTTGGGACGGGCCTGCTCAGAAAAGACACCATCTTTGAGGATTCGTTCAATATTCTCTTTAAAAATCGTATCTGCTTTTGTCATTTACTCTCACCTCATTTATTGTCCTAACTAGTATAGCATAAAAAAAGCTTTTCTACATGCTCAGATAATCAATAGCTTTCTTGTATTTTTCAAATCGTTCCAGATCCTTTTCAGTAATTGTAGCTAGTCTTGATAAATCTGAATTATGTTTCAAATCTGCTAATTTGACACAACGTGCTATAGGATTCGATTTAACAAGTTCCAAATATTGTTGATAATCTTGTCCCTTTTTCTTGGTCAGTACCTGCACTGCAGTAACAACAGTCTCTGGTAAACCAGCCAATATTAGTTCTTCTGCTGTATAAGGGCTATCTTCAAGAACATCATGCAATAGAGCGACTGCCTTTTCTTCTTGCGTATCGACCAGACTTGCTACAAAAAGAGGGTGTTTGATATAAACTACTCCAGCCTTATCATATTGTCCCTCATGTGCTTTTTTTGCGATGGACAAAGCCAATTCAAACATGGATTGTTCTGACTTATTCATTTAAAATCTCCTTTCTAAAATCAAAAAGTTAAGAATTATATTTACAATTATGATCTTGAAAAAGAGCCTGATGAATCACCAAGCTCTGTCATTTCTATCTTATTGTAAAACAAGTGATGCTGCTCCGATAACTCCAGCGTCATTTCCTAGAGTTGCAAGAGCTAGTTTAGTTGTTGTGCGTACTTGTGGGAAGGTATTTTCGTCATAGACTTTTTGAACACCTTGTAGAAGGAATTCTCCTGCAGCTGACACACCACCACCGATAACGATTGTTGATGGGTTTAGGATTGAGCCAATGTTAGCACAAGCGATTCCCAAGTAACGTGAGAAATTACGGTAAACGATCAAAGCAAGATCGTCTCCTTCTTTTGCCAAATCAAAGACAGTCTTAGCAGTTACTTCTTCTCCATTATCAATCAAGCGTTTCAAGGCTGCATCACCTTCGTATTCGTCGGCATAACGACGAGTCAAGTTGACAATACCTGTTGCTGAAGCAACTGTCTCAAGGCAACCTTTCTTACCGCAAGTACATGCGATTGGTTGGTCAAAGTCAACAGTGATGTGGCCAAGCTCACCTGCTGCACCAGCAACACCGTGAAGCAATTTGCCTTCTGCGACGATACCGCCACCAACACCTGTACCAAGTGTCATAAAGACAACGTCTGGTTGGTTATCACCAGCCCCCATCCAACGTTCACCAAGAGCTGCTACGTTGGCATCATTATCGATGAAAAATGGAATGCCCAAGGCTTTTTCAATCTTTTCTTTGATTGGTTGAAGGGTTTTCCAGTTGAGGTTGTAGGCACCAATAACAGTTCCTTTTTCACGGTCAACCACACCTGGTGATCCCATTCCAATACCTTGGAAGTCTGCTGCTGCCAATCCAAGCAAGTCCAAACGATGCTGAATAGACTCAATCATATCATCTACAATGTGGCTTCCTTCATCCAAAATATTTGTCTTGATAGACCATTTTTCTTGGATTTCTCCCTCTTGAGTTAAAATTGCAAATTTGATAGAAGTTCCACCAAGGTCAATCCCAATAATCTTTTGACTCATCATATTCTCCTTTTTCATTGTTTAGTAATTGAAAATGCTTACAGATATAGTATAACAAAAACTAATCGTTTATGCAAAGGTTTGCATTAACTTTCTAAATTTTACCTGATTTATGGTTTCCAGAGACCTGAAGCATCTACATAGTAACGGCCTCCATCAACTCGCTCATTTTTAGCCATTTTACCATCTGATTTCAAATAGTAGTTTCCTTGCCATGCATTGCGAGCATAAGAACCATCTGATTTCAAGTAATACCAGGCTTGATAAGAAGAGTCATAAACCCACTCACCTTGTGCCATTTTACCGTTTGATTTAAGGTAATAAGCTCCTTGCCATGCATTTTTTGCATAAGAACCATCTGATTTCAAATAATACCAAGCTTGATAAGAAGAGTCATAAATCCATTCACTCTGTGCCATTTGACCATCCGCTTTCAGATAATAGCTTCCCTGCCATGCATTTTTCACTGGATTTCCATTTTCATCAAAATAGTACCAAGAACCGTCCTGCTTAACCCAACCACTTGCTGTGGATGAAGTTGTATCAGTTTGAGTTGTAGCCGCTTGTTTTGCTTTAAAAGCACCCTTAGGAGCATTTTTCAATTCGCAAGCCACACCATCATGATCGCGGTCTAACTTGGCAGAATAACCTGGTTCTCCCTCGTGAATATCTGCGTATCCATTCGCCCAAGCTTCTTTACAACTAGAAAAATGAATGTTTTCTTCTGCTAACACAGGTTGTGAAAACAAGGCTAAGACTGGCAAGGTAGCCAGACTCATTTTTAAAAATAGACGTTTATTCATTTCTTTCTCCTATAATTATGATATCGATTTCACTATTATTTTATCAAACTTATTTCAGCAATTCAAGGAAACTTCTGGTCTTTTCTACAAACTCCTTTGGTTTTTCCTTATTCAAAACATGAGGGCCGTCTGGGATAATCTGAAATTGGGATTCTGATATTAGTTTATGAAGACTTCTCATAGAACTAAGATTCGGTTTATCTTTGCTGCCACAAATTAGCAAGGTTGGATAGGGGCAAGTCTTTGCAATCTCCCTTAAATCAAGTATTTTTAATTCTTCGGAAATACCAACCATAAGAGCTTTATCTGCCCCCTGTTTTTCAAATACCCTTTTTGGAAGCAATTTAAATATCAGTAACTGAAGATAAAATAGGATATTACCGGACAGTTTAAGTGGACATCCTGATAGAACCAAAGCTCGGAGATTTGGTAAATCGTAACTGGAAAGTTCTAGTGCCAGGGCAGCACCTAAAGACAATCCAACCAAAACAAAAGGTTCTGTCTCTTGAGCTAAGTATTGATATACTCGCTCCTTGGCTTTTTGATAGCTGTTAATTCCAAAAGGAAATAACTCGATAGCCTCAGAAGGATAATCTGTCAGTAGATTCCGAACCTCTATCCAACTCTCTGCTGACTGCCCTAAACCGTGTAAAAATACCAGTTTCATCTAGTTCTCCTCTAGGCTTAATTCATACAAGCCTCTGACTGCATTACAGCCGTAAATAGCTTCAGCTTGGACTAAATCTGCCAAGGTTAAGATTTTCTCTTCTACCTGTCCTGTTTCCAGCAAATGCTGACGATAAATCCCTGGCAAGATTCCAAGTCGGATAGGTGGCGTGTAAAGTTTCCCATCGATTTTCAGAACCAAATTTCCGATAGAGATTTCAAGAAGTTCTCCTTTTACATTATGGTAAATCTTCTCTTGTTCCCCTAGGCTCAAATGCGGTCGGTGAGTCGTTTTGAAGTAGGTAAAGGCTTGTTGCAAATTGGCTTCCTGAAGGCAAAGTTTGGCCTGACAAAAACTTGGACTAAGAGGTGTTAATACTTGACGATCTACTTCTATCTCTCCAGACTTGTCGAGAGAAATACGCAAGCGGTAATCTTGATTAGCATCACAAGCCTGACACTCTTCTTCTATCTTTTGTTTCAAGTTTTCTGAATCAAATGGAAAGGCAAAATACCGACTAGCTTTTCTCAATCTTTCCAGATGTTGTTCTTCAAACAACAAGTTCTTCTGGCTGATTTTCCCTGTAGTAATCAGTTTGAAACGAGCTTGTTTACGATAGAGAACTGCCGCCTTTTGATAAACTTCACGGTATTCAGACTCCCATGTACTATCCCAAGTAATCCCACCTCCAACTCCATAGATGGCTTTCCCTTGATGCAGTTGAATAGTCCGAATGGCAACATTGAAAATTCGGCGCCCATTTGGAAGCAGGAGACCAATCGTTCCACAGTAGACTCCACGCGGTTGTGGCTCCAAGTCCTTTATAATTTCCATAGTCGCAATTTTCGGAGCTCCTGTTATGGAACCGCAAGGAAAGAGAGAACGGAAGATTTCAACAAGGTCCACATCCTCTCGCAACTGACTCTTGATGGTCGAAGTCATCTGCCAAACAGTAGAATACTGCTCCACTTGACACAGACGTTCCACATGCTCACTGCCCACTTCTGAAATACGGTTCATATCATTGCGCAAGAGGTCCACAATCATCATATTTTCAGAGCGATTTTTGGGATCCTGTTCCAACCAACTGGCCTGTTCCAAGTCTTCTTGATCAGTCACTCCCCGCTGAGTCGTTCCCTTCATTGGTCGCGTTGTCAACTCGCGGTCATTTTGCTCAAAAAAGAGCTCTGGACTCATGGATATCACTGCCATCTCGTCATGTTCAACATAGGCATTGTAGCCCGCCTCCTGCTCTACTACCATACGATTGTAGATGGCAAAAGGATTAGCGCTTAAGTCTTGCTTGAGTTGGACGGTGTAGTTGACCTGATAGGTGTCTCCCTGCCGCAAATGATGGTGAATCTGTGCAATCGCCTTTTCATAGTCCTCTGCAGACGTTACTTCCTGCCAATTTGAAGGCAAATCAACCTCATCATAAGTCAGAGGAATAGGAGAAGTTTCTACGCTATCATGAACGGTAAAATATAGCAGGTACTCTCCCAGTAAAGGAGCTTTATGAACTGCTAATTTCTCCTCAAAAGCAGGTGCAGCCTCGTAGCTGACATAGCCCACCACATAATATCCTTGCTCTTGGTAGCTTTCCACTTGTGCCAACAAATCTGCCACTTCTGCTATATTTCTCGTTTTCAACTCTTTAATCGGCTGGGTAAAGGTGTATCTCTCCCCCAAAGCCCTAAAATCAATCACTGTTTTTCTATGCATATCTTAAGTATAGCACAAAAAGGCAGATTCAGATAAAACTGATCTACCTTTTTATTATTCTATTAGTCCTATCTACTATTTAATAAACAAATCTCCAGTAAATCCATTAGATTTTTGTAAGAGTTGTTTATAAACTTTCTCTTTCAGACCAACTGTATTTCCAAATCCATTCCCTTTAAGATCTTTCTCAACTGCTTCATCAAATAATTCTTGAAGTCTTGCATAAGTTGAAATTTTCTCACCATTAATTTCAATTTCAACAAAACCTTTTTGAGCTTTCTCATATACTTCATGGTACCAAGCAGATTTCCATTCTTCTAAGTTTTGGAATCTTCCATTTGAAACTTTCTTAATGATGAAATCATCTCCAACATAACCATTGTTTTCTTTCTTAGCAGCATCTTTATATTTATTAGAAGCGTATCCTAAGAAACCATCGAGATAACCAAAGTAACCCCACATACGGAATGTATTATGTTTAAATGAAATAGAACCTACAGTACTTCTACTTGTGTTACCACCATAGATACCTGCCATCATATTAACGGTTTGATAAGCAGTGTCGAAACCTTCTGAACGATAACGTCCATTACCAGGCATTCCATGCTTGGTAACAAAGTTATTGTTTACCAATTGATCAATCGTTGTCAACTTCATGTTTTTCTCTTCATCATTTAAATCACGAAGTTTATCCCATTGATGTGGTTCACCTTTTAGACTGTTACGATTAGCATTCGAACGCCATTCTCGATCCATTTTCTTGAACCACTTATCATTGGTTCCTTCATTTTTCTTAATGACCGCATCAGCCTCTAAGTAATCAAGCATCATCATTGATTCATTATAGTTCTTCATGTAATGATCAATCTTCTGACGACTATCTAGCATATTAGGATTATAGTTATACCATTGATTACCATCATTTTGACGTTCATAAGCCATATTTAGCCCTAAGGCACCATATTCACCATTTGGATTTGAAACTGATGGTGATTGTAACATACCTTGAGCAAAGGCTTCAACGTCTGTTCCTTCACGGTGACGCCATGTTCCTAAGTAGGCCATACGGTCATTGATGTGAGTTGTTTCGTGAGTGAATGCAGATGTACCAAAATCACTAATCATGCTAGAGATGATGTAATATACAGCCTCTTGTGGTTGTGGATTTTGGAAGATATAAGCGTATGCACCCATTCCATTGTATCCGTGCCACTTATCAGTCGGACCATAGAATTCACGAATTGGAGCAAATTCGCCTTTCTTCGTATGTCCCATACGGTCAACCCATCCCAAACCTGGTACATCATGGTTATCCCAAATGGCAGATGGTACCATATTCTCACTCTTAAGAAGTTGATTCCGTACATTATCAGCAGCAAGTCTTGACCAGAAGTCCAAGTAATTAATTTGTTCTTGCGCACGTAAATCAACTTGCTTCTTGAACGCTTCACGTTCTTCTGCTGTGTTCTTACCGTATTTCTCAAATGAACTAAACGCAATGGTATTATAGGTTGTAATTAAGATCATATGCGCTTTCTTCAGATTCAGAAGTGGTAGAATATAACGCCCATGATGTCCATTATTAATTACTTCATACAATTTATGTTTCTTATTAGCGAAATCTGGATTTGATGATTGTTTCTCAACAACATAAGCGTTATCTGCAATGTTATTCTTGAACCAAGTATTCATATCTGTTTCACTAGTGAATAATTCCATGTTGTACTTCAGGAATTCGTGTAAATTAGCTTTACCAGTAGCACTTGCAAGAGCTCTGTTAAATGCATCGTGTGATTGATCACCTTTTAGGTTGTTACCATTTGATGCGAAGCTGATTAATCTATCAAGTACGTTAACGTTCTTACCGTAGAAATCCGGTTTGAAGGTCATCATATTTTTGATATTTAATCCGTCAAATTTAATTCCATAGTATTGGTTTAAGTAAGCCAGAGCTAACATGATTTTAGCTTTGTTATCTTCAACTTTTTTAATCAATGCACGTTTAGCTGCTTCGTCCGTATTTAATTGATGGTCTTCATTTTCAACTAAAGCTTTAACTAAAGCATCAAGATTATCTTTTACTTCTTTGAAGCTTTCTTCCATGTATAACATCTTAGGATTGTTATTAATCTTACGAACTTCATCTGAATCAAGTTCAACAGAAGCTAATTTAGCTTTGATACCATTAATCAAATTTGCACGATCTTTAACAACCATGTTTGGTGTATAGACAACATCACCTAATCCTTCAATACTATATTCACGAACTTGTTGAACCTTAGATTCTTTTTGTGTAATAGCCTTAATTTCTTTCGTCTTATCAGCGTAATGGATCATAATATGGTCAGCATCTGATAAATCGGTCACAAATTGTCCATCTTTCATACCTGTAACAGATAAAACTTCTGTATTTAGTAATTTAGAATCTGCAGGAATCTTGTTACCTTGATTTACAATCCATTCTTTGTTGTAGAATGGTTGAAGTTTTTCAATATTACGGTAAGCAAGTTCACGAGATGCATCATAGTCTTGAGTAGATTTATAAGTGTCAGCTTTTGATTCCTTATGATTTAACTTATCTACAAAATGTTCAGTTATTGTATATTCATGTGCAGTAATTCCCATTTTAGCAATTCTTGCATCAGCTTCTTCTTGGGAAACACCTTTCCAACGACTAGAACGAGAATAGGATTGTTTACCTTCACTTACACCATTAACGAATACATTATTATTTCGAACCCAGTTTGCACCAAAGTAATCATCATCCTCTGCATCACGAGAACCGTAAAGAATCTCACCACCATTCTTCACCTTCATCATAGTAACGTTGTTTTCAGCAAGTCCCCATGACCAGTTAGAATGAAGCAGACCACCTGTTTCAAGAGGTTCTTTCACATCAATCGTACCTTTTGCCACGGAATTCTTCAGACGTCCCCATGCACTAACGTCCATTGGGTTATCACCGTGATTCAATTTAGCAACCAGGCCACCGACCTTAGCTTTATTCCCTTTAATATATGCATCAATGTAAGAGTTGTCTGTGTTACTTCTCCAGCTTTCACTTACAAGTCCACCAGACCACCATCCTGCATTACCAACACTTGTAATATTACCAATAAAGGCTACATTACGCATGTTTGATTCATCCAGTTTATTGACCATACCAGTAACATCATTGTTACCTACAACATTACCTGTTACTTTAATGTTTTCAATCCTTGACTTTTTAAACATCTCACCAAGCGGTGCTGTCTTATTAGCCCAAGGCATGTTGATATCGACATTACCTAGATTGAAGTCATGAATATGAGCGTTTTCAACTCGGTTGAATAGTGGACGCGCTAGGTTATGAATTGTAAAGCGGTTATCCCCATCACTAGACAACTTACCTTTAAACGTTCCTGTTACATACTGTTTACTTGGTGTTGGAACATTGGCAGCATTCAAATCTGCACCAAGTTTAAACTCACCAGTTGGGTCTTTTTGCATATCCTCAATGAGTTCTTTAAAGTTGTAATAGACATTTCCAATCTTTGGTAATTGTTTTTCAAAGTAATGTACATACTCTTCGCTTAGTGTATCATCAGCTCTACGTTGAACTAAGTCTGGAGTTTTTGCTACAACTTTGTACAATGTTTTTCCATCAACAACAACTTCTTCAACAGAACTTACCGCAAGTCTGGTTGTTTTGTTATCATGAGTAGTCACTCGTAAATAAAGTGGAGCAACGTCTATCGGCTTTTCAGTTAATAAGCTCTTATCTGTTTCAACACCGGCATCATCTACACTCATCAAGCTTGTTTCTTTGATGTTTTTGATTTCAACTTTTTTAAGGTCTAACTGAATTTCTTTATCTTCTAATGTTTCAGTTTCTTCGCCTTCGCCTCGATCATAGACCATCGTTGTGGATAATGTATAGCCTTGATAATATTTCAAGTTGTCTAAAGTAGCTTGTAATTTATTCTCTTCTACTGTCACTTCTTTAACAACTTGTCCAGTCTTATCTTTCAGAGCTACTTTAATCGATTTGATTTCTACTCCAGCTGGTTTATTCAATGTATAACTAGCTGTAGCGCTCTTCTTCAAGACATCTTTATCTGTGTTAGCCCATTCTAAGGTTGGTTTTTCTAAACCTTTTGTACCTTTTTTGATAATTTCATCTTGAGGTGCTTGGAGAACTGTTTCTTCTACTCTTGGAGCTTCATTTGTTTTTTCTCCACGAATCGTTTTATAGGTTTCAGTAATTTGTTTCTTACCTTCTACACCTTTTTGAGCTACTTGTCTTGTTCCGCGTTTTAAAGTGTCATCTTCTTGTTCTTTGGTTTCAAAAGGAATGACTTCTTCTCTTGTTTCAACTACTGTTCCTTCAACTGGCTTTGTTCCTTTTTTAACAACTTTAGAAACGGCAGGCGTTTTCACTTCTGTAGTTGTAGAAAGGACTTTATCTGTTTCCTCACCTTCAACTGTTTCGTAAGTTGTTTTCGTAACTTGAACTCCTTTAGAACCAGGATTTTCAATTACTTCGTCACCCACATATTTTGTATCATCCGGGACTACTTCTGTTGAGAAATCTAATTCACTTTCAATAGACTTCTCAACTGTACCAGTTGTTACTTTATATTCTGGATTGACTTCTTGTACTGGTGCTTGACCTTCTTGACCAGGTTCTTGTGTTCCTTTTGTTGAAATTGTCTCTGTATACTCTGGTAATTCAGCTTGTACTAAAGCTTGGCCTTGCTTCTCACCTTCTTTTACTTCTTGTGTACCTTTTACTTCTACTGGAGCATCTGGCAATTCAGGTTGCGTTAAGGCTTGGCCTTCTTTACCTTCTTCTTGAGTTCCTTTTACTTCTACTGGAGCATCTGGCAATTCAGGTTGCGTTAAGGCTTGGCCTGTCTTACCTTCTTCTTGTGTACCTTTTGCTACTTGGTAAGTTGGTTCAGCTTGTGGTACTAGAGTTGGGGCAGGTTGCACCTCTTTCTTAGTTCCGACTGCAATAACTTGCGACACAGGATTTTGGACTACTTGGTTTTCGATGACTTCTCTAACTTCTTGACCGTTGACCATCGATACTTTAGTTACAAGGCGACGCTGACCATTTACTCCAGCTGTGACGATACGAGTCTGTCCTTCTGCTAGATTCGCATCTGGATTTGTGACTGTTTCAAACGGAATCTCCACCAAGCTCTCTTCCTGTCTAGTCTGAGGCTTTTCAGAAACTGGTTTTTCTTCAACAGCAGGAGCAACCGGAGTTTGTGCCACAGGTTTTTCAACAACAGGTTCGGTAATGACAGCAGGTGTTTCTTGAACTACTTCTGTTTTCTCGATTTCATTTGCACTTTGCTTTTCGACTGGCAACTGAGGCTTCTCAGCTGAATCCGGTCTTGATGGATGGAGTTCTGCTTCCTTAAAGTATCCAATGTATTCATAGCCATCAATATGGATAATCCCTTCAGCCAAGCCTTCATGTGTAGAGGCTGAAATAGTTTGGTTATAAGAAAGCAATTCTTTATTTTCAAATGCGAATGTCCCATAAGGTACAAAGGTGCTGGCTCCTAAAGAACCAATCAAGAGAACACCTAGAACTTCTCTACGACCTTTTTTGGACACCAAAAATACTGCTAGCGATGCCGTTGCCAAGCCAAGGCCAGCCAAGGCTAGTTCTTTACTTCCTGTGTAAGGAAGTTGTTGACTGTTAGTTGCCTTCTTGCGATAAACTACATAGAGAATATCATCATCTTGAAATTCTGTAGGAACCTCATGATGAATCAGAGCTTTTTCAGACTCGGTCAATTCCTGCTCCGCCAAATAACGGTAATGAACGCTATGAGCACCTCCAACTTCATTGGCTTGAACCTTATCTACTGAAAGAGTACTAGCACCAAAAAGGAAGGCCCCGATGGCTACAGGACCTACCCCAACAGTTAGCTTACGAATCGAATATTTGGTGATTTTTTCTAGTTGTTGTTTTGTTTTTTTCATTCTCACGACTTTCTGATAGAATCTTGTGGATACTGCGCACGCGCACCTCCAATTAATTTTGGACGGCTAGCAAGAGCCGTTACATGGGCATGCCCAATTTCTCTCAAAAGAGGGCGAATCGGAACCTGAACATGCTTGACATGCATACCAATTGCAGTGTCTCCGATATCCAATCCAGCATGAGCCTTGATAAATTCAACCTCAACTGGATCTTGCATAAACTTGAAGGCTGCCAACTGACCTGAACCTCCTGCATTAAGGGTAGGAAGGACACTGACGATTTCCAGACCAAACTGCTCTGCCACCTGACGTTCAACAACGAGAGCCCGATTGACATGTTCACAACCTTGAACAGCTAGATGAATTCCTTTTTCCTCTAGGATATCTAGGATGGTCTTCACGATGATTTCCCCAATTTCTTGGCTGGATTCCTTGCCAATCTGACCACCTATCACTTCACTAGAAGAAAGGCCCAAAACAAAGATAGATCCTTGCTTCAAATTGGCCTTTTCTAATACATCTTTTACAATCTGGCTTGTTTCTCTTTGAATGTCTTTTTCCTTCATACTTGATACCTCTTTTGTCATTATCTATCATATCGTTTTTTCTACGTTTTAGCAAGATAGACAATCTAGAAAGCTTGTTCAATTACGCATAAAACTCCCAGAATTGACTGGGAGTTAGCTAGTTTCTATTCTATTTATGTATATTTCAACTGTCGTACCTTTTGAGGGAATAGAATCAATCTTCATTTGGTAATCTTCTCCAAATTGAAGTTTGAGCCGTTGATCAACGTTTTGAAGACCAACTCCCCCACGTTTGAGCTGACTTTGACTACTATCGCTAGCATCTTGGAAACCAACTCCATCATCCTCAATGCGGATGACCAGTCCTGAATCCTGTTTCTGAACAGAAACTCTAATATGTCCCTGACCTTCCTTTTCCTTAATGCCATGGTAAAGAGCATTTTCTACAAGGGGTTGTAGGACCAGCTTAGGCAAGACTAGCTTATCAAAGGCAGGATTTTCATCAATCTCATATTCCAGCTTGTCTCCATAGCGTTGTTTCTGGATAAAGAGATACTGGCGGACATGGTTGATTTCGTCGGACAGGCAAATCAAATCTTTACCCTGATTGAGCGCTAAGCGGAAGTAGGTAGCCAAAGACTTGGTCACCTGCACCACACGCTGACTGTCCTGAAATTCAGCCATCCAGATAATAGTGTCCAAGGTATTATAGAGGAAATGCGGATTAATCTGGCTTGACAAGGCTTGAAGTTCATACTGACGGGTTGTTTCTTCCTGCCTGCGAATAGCTGCCATCAACTGATCAATCTGATCCAACATGGCATTGAACTGACGAGACACTTCTCTCAGTTCATAAGCACCAGCTTCCTTGGCACGCAGATTTTGAGCACCAGAAGCAATTTCCAGCATGGTTTCTCTCAAATCTTTCAAAGGGGCAATCCAACGCTTGAGACTGAACCACACCAAGCAGAGACAGGCAAGAAGAGATGTGATACTAGCCCCAAGCAAGGTCCACAAGAGCTGACTCCGAACCTGGTCTAACTTCTCCAACGAAGACACGCCAAGCACCGTCCAATCAGTTCCAGCAATCTTTTCTTGACTGACATAGGATTGGTGGTCTAGCGTATAGCCCTGCCCTGTCTCAATATAGGGTTTCATGGCCTCCATTTCGCTAGACGAACTATAAACTGTGTGTTGAGGATGATAAACAAATTCATGGTTTTCATTGATGATAAAGGCAAAGCCCTGCTGACCCAACTGAAGTTGGTTAAGATAGGCTTCCAGAGTTTCGTAGGAAATATCCAAACGAAGTACACCCAGATTAGCTCCCTTTGCATCAAGAAGTTCTTGAGTGACAGAAATAACCCACTGACTATCTGATTTACGAGCTGGTGTCAAAACGGGCATAGCACCCTGATGAATGGCCTTTTGGTACCAATCCTCAGCCATCATATCAGAGGAAGTTTTCATTTGCACACTATCATCTGTAGAAATGACTTGGCCGGATTTGGTGACCAGTACAACAGCTTTCAAATCTTGGTCTGCCTTCAAGATAGTCAAAAATAGATCTCGAATTCCCTTGACCTTGTCTTGAATGGGATTCTCAGCATAGGATAAAACATCTGCCTGCTGGGTCAAACTAGCCGAGGTGGTTTCTAATTTTTTGATATAAGACTGGATAAAGTGGCTAGTCTGACTGATAGTCGTTTGGCTATTGCCCTCAATAGTAGCCTCAATGGCTGATGAACTAGATTGATAGTAGAAAGTCCCAACCAGAGCTAGGAGAATGAGAAAGACCAGAAAGATGGAAATAACCATTCTGACTAGGAGAGAAGAACGCTTCATCGGCCTTCTCCCTTCTTAAACTGACGAGGTGTCACACCTGCAATCTGTTTAAAACGTTGGGTAAAGTAGTTCATATCTTCAAAACCAACCTTCTCTGCTATCTCATAAATCTTCAGATTTGTAGTTAAAAGCAAGAGCTTGGCTTGTTTGACACGTTCTCGCACCAAATAATCCTGAAAAGGCAGACCCAACTCTTTCTTAATCAAAGAACTCAGATAAGTCGGACTAAAGCCCAAATCACTGGCTAAAGACTTTAAACTAAATTGGCTGTCAGCTAGATGAGACTGGATTTTCTGAGCTATATTTCCCTCAAACTTATCAGTCAATAGATCTTGTAACTGCTCTTCTTTCTCTTCTTTGTCCAACTTTTGCTTGATTTTCCCCAACATTTCCTCAATATCCTGACGAGAAAAGGGCTTGAGCAGGTAGTCATCCACACCTAGTTTGACGGCAGACAAGGCATAATCAAAATCATCGTAGCCTGTCAAAAAGACCAGATGCACCTGAGGATAGGTTTCTCGGACCAGACTGGCCAACTGGATGCCATTTAGCTGAGGCATGTTGATATCGGTTAAAATGATATCTGGCACCTGCTTTTGTATCAATTCCCAAGCCTGCCTTCCATTTTCAGCCTGACCGATGATTTCCATATCGTAGGCTGCTACATTGACCAGCTTGGTCAAGCCTTGTCTTACCAGATATTCATCTTCTACGATTAAGATTGTGTAGGTCATGCTTCTCTCCTTTGTCACTTACTAGTATCAGTATAGCAAAATTCTCCTCTAACTGCTTAGGAAAGCCCTCTTAATCGACATAATCTAGTAAATAAGCGTAGCCTTTTTCTTCCATTTGATCTTTGGGAATAAAGCGGATAGAGAGACTATTGATACAGTAGCGCAAGCCACCCTTGTCCTGAGGCCCATCTGTAAAGACATGGCCAAGGTGAGAATCTCCAACTCGACTTCTCACTTCCATGCGTGTCATATTGTAAGACTTATCTTCCTTGTAAGTGACAACATCTGGACTAATTGGTTGGGTGAAACTAGGCCATCCACAACCAGACTCAAACTTGTCCTTTGATGAAAAGAGAGGTTCGCCAGTTGCCACATCCACATAGATACCAGATTCAAATTTATCCCAGTAGCGGTTTGAAAAAGCTCGTTCTGTTTGATTTTTCTGGGTAACTGCATACTCCTCAGGTGACAAGGTCTTTTTCAATTCTTCGTCACTTGGCTTAGGATATTTGCTGGCATCGATGACGGGGTAGGCCGCCTGATTGACATTGATATGGCAGTAGCCATTTGGGTTTTTCTTGAGATAGTCTTGGTGGTAATCCTCTGCCACGACAAAATTCTTCAAGGTTTCCTTTTCAACTGCTAGAGGTTGGTCGTATTTCTTAGCCACCTCATCAAAGACTTGGTTAATCACCTCTAAATCCTTGTCATCTGTGTAATAAACACCAGTACGGTACTGGGTTCCCACATCATTTCCTTGTTTATTTTTGCTGGTTGGATTGATAATACGGAAATAATGAAGCAGGATTTCCTTGAGGGAAATTTGATTGGCATCATAAGTAACATGGACAGTCTCCGCATGACCTGTTTGGTTAATCAATTCGTACTTGGTTGTTTCCCCTCTACCATTTGCATAGCCTGATACAGCATCTGTCACTCCGGGAACGCGTGAGAAGTATTCCTCCACTCCCCAGAAACATCCCCCAGCTAGATAAATTTCGTGCAAGTCTGCCTCTTTACTCACTTCTGTTTTTTTCACTGTTTTTCCTCCTTGGCTAACTGATGCTTTCTCAATTTGCGAGCTATCTGTCTGCCCTGCATTTCGCATCAATAGAAAATAGAAACCGGTTATGGCTAGGAAAAATATTCCTGCCAAGACAAACAATTTTACTTTATCATTCATGACCTTTCTCTACCCCATTTCTTTCAATGTTTTTAAAATCATATCCTTATCCATAAAACCTGGTTGCGTTTTGACCAGCTTTCCTTCCTTGTCTATAAAGGCTTGAGTTGGGTAAGAACGAACACCATAACTTTCCAAAAGTTTTCCTGATGGATCAATTAGAACTGGGAAATTTTTATAATCCAAGCCCTTGTACCAGTTCTTAAAGTCTGCTTCTGCTTGTTCCCCCTTGTGTCCAGGAGACACCACCGTCAAGACCACATAATCATCACCAGCATCTTTAGCAATTTCATCCGTATCTGGAAGACTGGCTAGACAGATGGAACACCAAGAAGCCCAGAATTTGAGATAGACTTTCTTGCCCTTGTAATCAGACAAGCGGTAGGTCTTGCCATCTACTCCCGTCAGTTCGAAATCAGCAACTGCCTGACCTTTAGTCGCAGTTTGCGTACTGACTTGTTCTGTTTTGGTTTGCTCCTTCATAGTAGATTCGTCTGACATATTTTTAGCAGAACAGGCTGCCAAGCAACAGATTGAGCCGACTCCAAGGAGACATGTTTGCCATTTTTTCATTTCTTCTTCCTCTCTATTCAAATAATGTAGTCAAAATGGAAGCATTTCCCAAAAGCACCAAGATTCCCATCACGATAATGAGGAAACCACCCACTTTTTTGAGGGTTCCGAGATAAGGATGGAGTTTTCGGAAATGTTTCAAAACATAGCTGGAGGCAAGAGCTAGAACCAAAAATGGTAGTGCTAGACCCAGCGTATAGATTAACATGAGACCAGCTCCCTGCCAAGCACCTGAACCACCTGAAGCTGCCAAGGCCAAAACAGAGCCAAGAACCGGCCCCACACAAGGCGTCCAAGCAAAACTAAATGTCAACCCCAGTAAAAATGCCTGACTATAGCCGTTCCCCTCTTGCCCCTGTCTCTGTAATTGTAGCCTTCTTTCCTTGTAGAGTCCCTGAAAATGTAAGACTTCCATCTGATGTAAGCCCAAGAGAATGATAACCGCACCCGTCACATACTGAAACCAAGAAGTATACAGCAAATTGCCTAAAAAACCAGCTCCATAACCCAGCAAGATAAAAACAAAGGAAATCCCTGCTATAAAGGCCAGAGTTCGCAATAAACTAACAAGTGAGATTGAATATTTTCCACTAGAAGCCTGAGCACCATCTTTATCATCCAACAAGACCCCTGCATAGACCGGTAACAAGGGTAAAATACAAGGAGAAAAGAAGGAAAGAATTCCAGCAAGAAAAACACTGATAAAAAAGATTATATTATCCATTGCCTTCCTCCATTCTTTGATTTGATAGGACTATTATAGCCCCAAAACTCCAGAAAAAACAGGGGCAATGATAGGAAAAAATAGGAATTTAATCAGGTTATGTAAAAAATGTTGCAAAAAAAGCCAGACAAAGTCTGACTTTGATGGAAACTGAAAAGAAAATTCACTAGTCTT
The DNA here is from genome assembly GCA_963522215.1 of uncultured Streptococcus sp. GTDB lineage: Bacteria > Bacillota > Bacilli > Lactobacillales > Streptococcaceae > Streptococcus. Next base: position 43,792 of record CAUQXM010000004.1, read on the forward strand.
CCCTACTTATCTGATAATAAATTAGGTCCGCAAGATAGCCTTTTCTCTCTACACCATTGGTAATAGTCTTTAGATAGGACATTCCAGCCTTCTCCATGACACGACCTGAAGCTGGATTGAGACTGGCATAACGTGCCTTGACTTCTTGAAAGCCTGCTTGAGTAAAACAAAAGTCCAAGACAGCTTTCAAGGCCTCCGTCATCATATCATGACCCCAGTATTTCTTGCCTAGCACATAGCCAATTTCACAAGAAGAATCGTTCTCATCTATTACAACTATGCTGATATCTCCTATAACTTTCTCCGGATTTTCTTTAAGGCAAATAGCCCATTTGTAATAGTTGGGATTTGCATAGGAGGCAATCCAATTACGAATCGAATTTCGAGTCACCTCGACATCAGAATGGGGATCCCAAGTGACATAGGTCAGATTCTCAGCGGACGAAGCCCAATTCTGAAACATGGCTTCTGCATCACTTTCCAAAAATCTTCGCAAGATTAAACGATCTGTCTGTAATATTTGCGTACCGATTGCTTTCATGACGCTACCTCGCTTTCTGATAGATGATTCTCTGCCCAACCTCAATTTAAATTTACTTTGCTTTTTAATTTCCAGGTAATACGCTAAAAAGGTCCACTGGACCTTCCTCGCTTACCTGTTTCCATGCTCGGGGTAAAAAGACTAAACTCAGTAACAACTAAAAAACAAGTTTTTCATCTAGTTCCTTGACGCAGTCGCTGTCTGGTTTGAAATGCGCTCTAGCAAGCTTTTTCAAACCTAGTCATCGTTGCGGGGGTGAGACGACGAAATCGAACTCTGTGAGTTACCGATTTCTGTCTCACTCCCAAAAGTCATCGAATACGGTGATTGGTAGGTGGCGTTTGTGTTGGCCTTTGTTCCACCAGTTTTCGATTATTACTTGGGCTTCTGGGCTGATTGTTTTGCCTTCTAGGTAGTCGTCAATCTCTTCATAAGTGACTCCGAGGGCTATCTCGTCAGCCAAACCAGGTTTGTCTTCTTCTAGGTCTGCCGTTGGGATTTTTTCATAAAGGGCTGGGTCTGCACCAAGTTCCTTCAAGAGTTGTTTTCCTTGACGCTTATTGAGGCGGTAAAGAGGGAGAATATCTGCACCACCGTCACCAAACTTAGTAAAGAAACCTGTGATATTTTCCGCGGCGTGGTCTGTTCCAATGACCGCTCCGCTATGGGCACCTGCCAGGGCATATTGAGCAATCATACGGCAACGAGCCTTGATATTGCCCTTGTTAAAATCTGAAACAGGACTACCTGTCGCTTCAACTGCAGCTGTCATAGCATCAGCAGATTCCTTAATATTAACTACCAAGCTGACATCTGGCTGGATGAAGGCTAGAGCTTTTTGAGCATCTGCTTCATCAGCTTGCACTCCATATGGCAGGCGGACAGCGATAAATTTGTAGCTGTCGTCTCCCGTTTCTGCTCGCAGTTCTTCCATAGCTAGTTGAGCCAAACGACCTGCCAAAGTCGAGTCTTGTCCCCCAGAAATCCCTAGTACAAAGGTTTTAAGGAAGGGATGTTTTTTCAGGTATTTTTTTAAGAAGTCAATGGAACGACGGATTTCTTCCTGAGCATCAATCACTGGCTTAACCCCTAGTTGCTGGATAATAGTCTCTTGCAAACTCATTCTTCTTCTCCTTCGCCAAGGGCTTCCTTGCGCATCTTGTCAATCAAGTCCATCTTATCTTGCCATACATCACGCGCCAAATCCACTGGATAATGCTGCGGATTGAGCACACGCTTGTACTCATCCCAAAGCTTGTCAAATTCCTTACGAGCATAATCCTGAATCTCAGTCAAGCTAGGCAGGTTGTAAATCAATTTTCCGTCTTTGAAGATATCCACCAAGAGAGGAACGGCATCAAAATTACGAACGGTCTTCTTGATGTAGGTATAGGTCGGATGGAACATCTTGATTTCTGTCATGTCGCTCACATCCACACCGTCATAAGTGATGTAGTCGCCTTCTGACTTGCCTTTTTCACGACTGGTAATGCGCCACACCTGCTTCTTACCTGGTGTAGACACTTTTTCAGCATTATTTGACAGCTTAATGGTATTGCGCATCTGACCATTTTCATCTTCGATCGCAACAATCTTGTAAACTGCCCCAAGAGCTGGCTGGTCATAGGCTGTAATCAGCTTGGTACCCACACCCCAGACATCAATCTTGGCCTTTTGCATCTTGAGGTTGAGGATGGTATTTTCATCTAGATCATTAGAAGCATAAATCTTAGCATCTGTAAATCCAGCCTCGTCCAGTTGCTTACGGACTTTCTTAGAAATGTAGGCAATATCCCCAGAGTCAATCCGCACACCCATAAAGTTAATCTGGTCACCCAGCTCACGCGCCACCTGAATGGCAGCTGGTACACCGATGCGAAGGGTGTCATAGGTATCTACAAGAAAGACACAATTTTTGTGGGTCGCAGCATAAGCCTTGAAAGCTTCATAGTCATTGCCATAAACCTGTACCAAGGCATGGGCATGGGTTCCCAAAACAGGAATGTCAAAGAGTTTACCAGCACGCACGTTGCTGGTTCCATTGGCACCACCAATCACCGCTGCGCGTGTTCCCCAGATAGCCGCATCCATTTCTTGCGCCCGACGTGTTCCAAACTCCATCAAAGGCTCATCTTCAATGACTGAACGAATACGAGCTGCCTTAGTAGCCACCAAGGTCTGGTAGTTGACGATGTTCAAAAGAGCCGTTTCGACCAATTGACATTGGGCTAGAGGGCCTTCAACTTGCACAATCGGTTCATTAGCAAAAACCAAGTCCCCTTCTTGGGCAGAACGAACAGTCAACTCCAACTTGAAATTGCGAAGGTAATCCAAGAATGCCCCATGATAGCCCAGCGACTCCAAATAGGCAATATCACTATCTGAAAAACGCAGGTCTTCAAGATAACTCACAATTCTTTCCAAACCAGCAAAAACCGCATAGCCGTTCTTAAAAGGCTGTTGGCGGAAATAAACCTCAAAAACCGCCTTTTTATTGTGAATCCCTTGGTCAAAGTAAACCTGCATCATGTTAATCTGGTACAAGTCCGTGTGCAATGTCAAACTATCATCTGGATACATACTTTTCCTACTTCCTTAACTAGAAATACATGAAAAATTTCAAGAACTTTCATGTATTCCAATAAATTAGTACTATTATATCACATTTTAGCTGTATTGAGAAAAGAGTAACAAGCTATTCTCCACTCTCCAGTTCATCCATATCTTGTTCAAATTTTTTCTGAGCCCATTCGCCATAGCTCTTCAGACCGAGATTGCCGATAAAAACCCAAGGAAGGTAAATGACATAAGTAATGACCCAAGCAGACAGGTATTTAACGTTCAAAGGATTGTGCTGATAAATTTCTATGTTGAATTGATAATTCTGCAACATCAAAAGCGCCGTAATAGCCAAGGTTAGGAAAAAACAACCCAAAATCGTAAAATGAAAACGACTATAATAGGTCACTCCCAGATAACGGGCACGATTGAAAAAGAAGAAAATTCCTACTATCAGAGTATAGACTAGAAAATTCGGATTAAAAAGAGATGGAGCCAACACTGCCACCAAATAGCTTAGAAGTACAAGCCCAATAAAGAGTGAAAAAGACTCTGCCCCAGCTTTATTGATTAGTTGTTCTTCTCTTTCGTCAAGTAATTGATAATGAATGAATTTATTTACCATCTTCTTCCTCCCAAAATAGTTGGTCTAGGGTTTTCCCTAAGCATCTGCAAATGGACTGGCAGAGCGAGAGACTGGGATTGTATTTTCCCGCCTCTATCAAACCAATAGTCTGGCGCGTCACCCCGACAGCATCTGCTAGTTGACCTTGAGTTAAATCACGCTCCACCCGAGCTAATTTTAATTTTAAATTTTTAGCCACCTGCGTCCTCCTTATAGTTTTAAAAAGTTGCGCCTCTTTTTAACAACATTATATCATATATCTAACTTAATGCAATATATAAATGTCATTTTGTAAAATTTTATTAACAAAAAATCTCTACCACCTAAATGATAGAGAGTTTTCTGCTTATTCAATTTTTTTCAAAACATATACAGCATCGTAGGATTTCACATCTAATGTCTCAGCTGCGATTGTATTGTCCTCACTATCACCTAAAAAGACACAATTTGTAGGATTTAACTGATATTTATCGAGAATCTCCTCCATACTTATGTCAAGCCCCCTCTTTGCTTTATGATTTCATATTCTCCTTACAAATCTTTTTGGTAATAATATCTTTGCCCAATGTAGGGATAGTCTTGTAACCTAAAGACTTCCTTGTAGCCATGCCTTTTATAAAAATCTGGAGCTTGAAACTGGTAAGTATTGACAAAAGCAAAACGACAGTTTCGATTCTTAGCTTCAGTTTCTGCTTGCTGCAATAGTTTTGAACCGATTCCTTGTCCTCTCAGTTCCTCTTTCACAAATAAATACTCGATTTCTAGCCAATTTCCAAAAGTCTCTGCTATCAAACCTGCCAGGAGATTGCCCTTTTCATCTTCGACATAAAGATTAAGTGGCTCACTTTCAGCTTCTTCTCTTTTTGAACGGTTATAAACACGAATCAGATTCCCTATTTCTTGTGATTTATAGGATTCCTTATTTTCCAATCTAAAGTACATCTAAATCTCCTCAAATACTGTTACAGCTTGATTATAGTCTTATTTCAATAGACTGTCAAACTAGCAAAAACCCACCAACCTGAGTTGATGAGTTTCAAATCTATTTTCTAAATTTCCACTGGCTGTAAATACCGAAACCGATAATCCAGATAGCTGAACCGATTGCTCCTACAAATGTAGACTCTTGTAAAAAGAGGGTTACAAAGACAAAGGCAAAGAAGAGCATGGTTAAGGGATTTAGGAAACGATAATGGGGCATGAGATAGCCATCCGCCATAAAGTCCGGTGACTTGCGGTATTTAAGGTGAGCCACCATAATCAAGATATAAATGGCGATATAGACACCTGATGATGATGCCGTAATCAAGGCAAAGGCATCGGAAACACCTGGCAAGATATTAATAAAGGCTGCTAGGGCAATCAAGATTGCTGAGGCAATGATGGCATTTTGTGGCACATTGTGGCGAGAAAGAGTATCTGCTTTAATTGCTTTTAGGAAACGATTTGGTGAATCATGAGCAATCTGATACAAGTGACGACCTGTTGAATAAAGGGTTGAGTTAAGAGCAGATGCTGCTGACGTCAAAACGACGAAGTTAATCAAGGCCGCTGCCCACTTGATACCTGCCAATTCAAACACCGTAACAAAGGGAGAATCAGCCGATGCAAGTTCACGCCAAGGAATGATAGCCATGATGGCTAAGAGGGCACCTCCATAGAAAAAGGCGATACGCAAAGGAATTTCCTTAACGGCTTTTGGCAAGACCTCGCGTGGATTTTTTGTTTCTGAAGTTGTTACCCCGATAAACTCAATCATGAGGTAGGCAAAGAAAACCATCTGGAAGGCCATGACAAAGTTCACTCCACCATTTGGGAAAAGGGAGAAATTGTCGGCAATATTAGCCAAACTTGCTACTCCATGAGGTGTCTTAAAGCCTGTCAAGACCATAAAGACTCCTGTTGCAATCATGGCTAAAATAGCCACAATCTTGACCATAGCGAACCAAAACTCAACTTCCCCAAAGAGCTTCACCGCGATCAGATTGACCAAGGCTAGAATGGTCAAAAATCCAATCTCAATCATCCAACTTGGCCAGCTAGGGAACCAGAACTGAACATAGTGAGAGATCGCAGTGATTTCCGCCATACCGATAAAGACAACGGATAACCAGTAAGACCAAACTGAGAAATAACCCCAGCCCTTACCTAAATGACGCGTGATAAAGTTGATAAAGGTATGTTGCTCAGGATCTTGGTAGAGCATTTCCCCAACCGCACGCATCATGAGGAACATGAAGGCCCCCGTAATCATATAAATTAGTACAATAGAAGGACCTGTTAGGCTGATAGATCGACCCGCTCCCAAAAAGAGTCCTGTTCCAATTGTTCCCGCAATGGCCATAACCTGCACGTGACGATTGGTCAGACCACGTTCCATCTTATTTTTTTTCTTCTTTGAACTCATATTGTCTCCAATTCAATTTAAAATGGAAAAAGGAGTGAGTGAAGCGCATTGCCCCCCCACTCCTTTTTTGTTTTTAGGCTGTTTTTTCAACCTTCAAAATTTTTACATCATAGCTACCAACAGGTGTTTCAATAGTTGCTGTGTCACCTGTTTTCTTGCCAATCAAGGCTTGTCCAATTGGGCTTTCATTTGAAACTTTACCTGCAAAGGCATCCGCACCCGCTGAACCTACGATAATATAAACTTCTTCTTCGTCCTCACCAATTTCTTGGATAGTGACTGTTTTACCAATCGCTACTTCGTCTTGAGCAACTGAGTCGCTATTGACGATTTCAGCATAGCGAATTTTTGTTTCCAAGCTAGAGATTTGTCCTTCGACAAAGGCTTGTTCATCCTTAGCTGCTTCATATTCACTGTTTTCAGAAAGGTCACCGTATGAACGGGCAATCTTAATGCGTTCTACCACTTCTGGTCGGCGGACCAATTTCAATTCTTCTAATTCTTTTTCAAGTTTTTCCTTTTCCGCAAGGGTCATAGGATATGTTTTTTCTGCCATTTTTCTCAACTTTCTTTCGATAGTATTGAATCTCTATCTGAGATTCTCATTTTTGTAGTCTTAGTTTGAACTACTATTTTGAGTAAGTTTGCTATTGACGTGCTCAGCTACATTTCGATCATGTTCTTCCTGTGTCACTGCGTAATAGACTTTACCATCTGTAACATTGGCTACAAAGTAGAGGTTCTCACTCTTAGTTTGGTTGATACTTGCCTCAATCGCGTCCTGACTTGGACTATCCACTGGACCAGGCATCAAACCAGGTTTTGTATAAACATTATATGGTGAATTAATTGATGTATCAATTCCAGCGTCATCTGCTAGGCTAATATTTTGGCCAAGTTTCCCTTGGGCATACAAGATTGCAATATTGCTTTGAAGTGGCATTCCAAGGTTCAAACGATTGTAGAAAACACCTGCAATCAACTTACGATCTTCAGTCTTAGCACCTTCTTTTTCAACAAGTGACGCAATTGTTAGCAATTCATTGACTGTCAAGTTTTTAGACTTAATTGCACTATAGTGTGGCGTCAAGGTCTTATCCATAGCTGCCAGCATCTCATCAATCAAACTTTCAATAGTTGTGCTTTCCTTGATAGAGTAGGTCGCTGGGAAGAGGAATCCTTCTAAACGATAACGAACTCCACTTTCTTTCGTTGGCAAGCTTTCGAGTAGGTTTGGATATTTAGCAACTTCTTGACTGATAAAGTTGTCATCTTGAACTTTAGACAAAAAAGCTTCCGCTGTCAAAGGTTCTTTAAATTCACCTTGTAATTGGCCTACAGCTTGGGCAATTTGATCAATTGTATATCCTTCTGGAATTGTCAAATCTGCAAGTGAAGGTTCTTGAGGTTCAGGAGTACCACCTTTTTGGAGTTGCTTAATGATATCCTCTGTACTCATGCTCTTTTGCAAATTGTAATATCCAGCCTTCAAATCTGAATAATTTTTATATTTTGCATAGAAAGCAAAAATCACTCCATGTTTAATCACACCAGAATTTTCAAGTGCTGAGCCAATCTCTTGGACATTGGCTCCTTCTGGGATTTGAACGGTTACATACTTCTTAGAATTAGCGTCAACTGGTAATAAAGATGACTGGACGTACTGATAACCGAAGTAACCACCTGCCGAAATTAAGGCAAGGAAAATCAGTAGAGAAATGAAGAAAGCCTTCAAATGTGATTTTTTCTTCTTGACAGGTTTAACAGTCTCACGACGACTACGACTCGGAGTTTCAGAAATGACTTCAACAGCTTCCGTTTCCATAACTGGTTCTGGTTTTGTTACTTCTTTCTGAGGCTCTTTTTTAGCCTCAGTCTTATAAGAAACAGCTACTCTTGTTGGAGTTACGTTGAAATCTTCTTCGACCTTTTGTGGACGATTAGTCTCTGGCCCTGGAACCGGTCTTGATGGACTTGCTTCAACTGGTGAAGCTGGAACATCTTGACTAGGGTGACGAGGAGTAATCGGAGCTTCTACTCTCGATTCATCTGCCGGTGATGCAGGCATATCCTCACTAGGATGTTTTGGAACACGTGGTGCATTCTCCATAATTTTTTCAACAGCTGATAGGGATGCAACCATAACATCTTCATCTGCGAGTTTTGTTTCAGGGACAAATAGAGCTTCTTTTTTCTCTGCAAGTTCAGTGGCCTCTTGGCGAATCCCTTCATAACGTTTTACTTTTTCTAAATCGCGTAAAATCTGCTCTTTAAAGCTTAATTTTTCGTCTTCTCTTGGCTTTTCACTCAAAAGTTTATCCTCCTCGTTGACAATCCATAATATTATATCTTAAAAACGAAAGAAAAGCAACCTAGCATGCTTTTCTAGCTTATTTTTTAGCTTCCCAGACCATATCATACCATGTTTCCCCTGCAAAGGTTGACTGGGACTGGCCTTCATTGACAAATCCATGTTTTTCGTAGTAAGTAATGAGATAGTCATGACAGGTTAGGTTAATGCCTTCTCTTTCGTGTTCAAGAGCTAGTTCTTTCAAAGCTGTTAGCAATTTCTGACCTAGTCCTATTCCCTGTGCCTCCTTGGCAATAGAAAGACAGGTCACAGAGATATAGCCACCAGGCTCATGACTATAATCTGCTATCTTTTCTGTAAAAGACTGGTCCTGTAGATGGCGGTGGGGGCCAACTGGCCCTTCTATATACCCCATGATTCTGCCTTCTTTTTCTGCAACCAGAAACGAGATCTGAATTTCTCGCAAATGCGCCTCAAAAACAGAGCGAGGAATAGCTTCTTCGATCGAAAAATTTTCTAGTTCAATCTCAACGATACGATCTAAATCTTCTAATCTTGCTTTCCTAATTTCCATTGTGCCTCCTAAAAAAAGAGATTAAACCAAATCATACTAAAACCTTGACTAGCTGCATAAAGCGAATCTGTCTCTTCTTCATCAATAAAACCGTTCATTTCAAAATAGGAAAGCAACTCATCCGGACTCTTCAAACGAATAGCTTTGTAATCTAGCTTAACTGCCACATCTTTCAAAGCCGCAAGAAGAAGCGTTCCCAAGCCCTGTCTCTTATGGTCAGTATCAATGACTAAAGAATGTATTTCTAGACATTTTGGATTGTGGGGCTGAGGACCACCTAGAACATAGCCCAGAAGCTGATTTTCATCCCTAGCTAGAAGAAAGGTATCCGCACACTTACGGATACTTTCTTCTAAAATATGGGAAGGTTGCTGCTTTTCAGCTGGAAAAGATGAAGCCTGAAGTTCCTCTATCTCAGCCAAATCAGACTTACTTGCCTGAATGATCTTAATTGGAATTTCCATGGGAAAATCCTATTGAACATTGCTTGTCAAATTAGACAAGAGTCGCTCAAATGAGTATTCATAGGTTTGGATATCTCCTGCTCCCATAAAGACATAGACAGCATTGTCATGGTCAAGGAGTGGAGAAACATTTTCAACAGTGATCACTTGATGTTTTTTGTTGATTTTTTTGGCTAGGTCTTCTACCTTAACATCACCATGGTCTACTTCACGAGCAGATCCATAAATTTGCGCTAGGTAAACTGCATCCGCTTGGTTCAAAGCGTGGGCAAAGTCGTCCAACAAAGCGATTGTTCTTGTAAAAGTATGCGGTTGGAAGACTGCAACAATTTCCTTGCTTGGATATTTCTGACGAGCCGCATCTAAGGTTGCAATAATTTCTGTTGGATGGTGGGCAAAGTCATCGATAATCACTGTGTCATTGACAATTTTCTCAGTGAAACGACGCTTAACTCCGGCAAATGTTTTCAGGTGTTCACGCACCAAGTTCAAATCAAATCCTGCTGTGTAAAGAAGACCAATAACG
>CAUQXM010000005.1:0-53677 GCA_963522215.1 uncultured Streptococcus sp.
CGCGTAAGATTGAACAAGCACGTGAAGTCAAGCCAATCGAGACAACGACTGAGTTAGCAGAAATTATCAAGTCGGCTAAGCCTGCCAAAGAACTTAAGAAAAAGGGTCACCCTGCTAAACAGATTTTCCAGGCTATTCGAATTGAAGTCAATGATGAGCTGGGAGCAGCAGATGAGTCCATCCAGCAGGCTATGGATATGTTGGCTCTAGATGGTAGAATTTCAGTGATTACCTTTCATTCCTTGGAAGACCGCTTGACCAAGCAATTGTTCAAGGAGGCTTCAACAGTGGAAGTTCCCAAAGGTTTGCCTTTCATCCCAGATGATCTCAAGCCCAAGATGGAATTGGTATCCCGTAAGCCAATCTTGCCAAGTGCAGAAGAATTAGAAGCCAATAACCGCTCGCATTCAGCCAAGTTGCGTGTGGCCAGAAAAATTCACAAGTAAGAGGAAAAAATGGTAGATAAGAAAGAAACAACCAGTCAATTCTTGCAGAATCGTATAAAAAAATTCTCACGTGTGGAGAAGGCTTTTTATCTTTCCATTGCTTTTACGGCTCTCGTTTTAGCAGTGAGTATCATCTTTATGCAGACACGACTCTTGCAAGTGCAAAGTGATTTAACAAAAATCAATGCGCAGATAGAGGAAAAGAAGACAGAGCTCGATGATGCTAAGCAGGAAGTGAATGAATTGATTCGTTCCGAGCGCTTGAAAGAAATTGCAGATAAAAAAGATTTGAAATTGAATAATGAAAATATCCGAACAGCGGAGTAAGATATGAAATGGACAGAAAAAATAACCCGATTTGCGATAAAAAATCGTAAGTCTCCAGCAAAAAACCGTAGGATAGTTGGCAAGTACCTCAGCTTTTTAGCTGTTGCCCTTTTCGGCCTCTTTTTGGCCAATTTTGCTTATATTATCGCAAAAGGTAATATATTTGGTACTGACTTGGTAAAAGAGGCTAAAAAGGTTCACCAAACAACCCGAACAGTTCCTGCCAAACGTGGGACTATCTATGACCGAAATGGAGTGCCTATTGCTGAAGATGCGACCTCTTATAACGTCTATGCTGTTATTGATAAAAAATACAAGTCAGCAACGGGTAAAATTCTTTATGTAGAGGATTCGCAGTTTAATAAGGTAGCTGAAGTCTTCCATAAGTATTTGGATATGGATGAAGCTTATGTGAAAGAGCAATTAGCTCAACCAAATCTGACCCAAGTTTCCTTTGGTGCAAAAGGAAATGGGATTACCTATGCCAATATGATGGCTATTAAAAAAGATTTGAAAGATGCTAGTGTGGAAGGGATTGACTTTACAACTAGCCCTAACAGAAGCTACCCAAATGGACAATTTGCTTCTAGTTTTATTGGGTTAGCCCAACTTCATGAAAATGAGGACGGCAGTAAGAGTTTATTAGGAACTTTTGGTCTGGAGAGTTCGTTAAATACCATTCTTGCTGGGACAGACGGTATTATTACCTATGAAAAAGACCGTGTAGGAAATATCGTACCAGGAACAGAACAGGTGTCGCAACAAACTGTGGATGGCAAGGATGTTTATACAACATTGTCTAGCCCGCTCCAATCTTTCATGGAAACTCAGATGGATGCCTTTCTAGAAAAAGTAAAAGGTAAGTATATGACCGCGACCTTGGTCAGTGCAAAGACCGGTGAAATCCTTGCTACCACCCAACGACCTACCTTTAATGCAGATACTAAGGATGGTATCACCAAAGACTTTGTTTGGCGTGATATTCTTTATCAAAGTAATTACGAACCAGGATCAGCCCTGAAGGTCATGACGCTAGCAGCTTCTATTGATAACAATACCTTCCCAGGTGGAGAATACTTCAATAGTAGTGAATTAAAAATAGCGGATGCGACAATTCGAGATTGGGATGTTAATGATGGTTTGACGACTGGTGGGATGATGACTTTCTTACAAGGTTTCGCTCACTCCAGTAATGTTGGAATGAGTCTACTTGAACAAAAAATGGGAGATGCTACTTGGTTGGATTATCTAAACCGCTTTAAGTTTGGGGTGCCGACGCGTTTTGGTCTGACTGATGAGTATTCAGGTCAATTGCCTGCAGATAATATTGTTAATATTGCCATGAGTGCATTTGGTCAGGGGATTTCTGTAACGCAGACCCAGATGCTACGTGCTTTTACAGCCATTGCCAATGATGGGGTTATGTTGGAGCCTAAATTTATTACGGCCTTGTATGATCCAAATGATCAAACTGCTCGGAAATCACAAAAAGAAGTTGTGGGAAATCCTGTGTCTAAAGATGCAGCGAGCTTGACGCGAACGCATATGGTTTTAGTCGGTACCGATCCAGTATATGGAACTATGTATAATCATAAGACAGGGAAACCAACTGTCAATGTTCCAGGACAAAATGTAGCCCTCAAGTCTGGTACGGCTCAAATCGCTGACGAGAAAAATGGAGGCTACTTGGTTGGTTCTACCAACTACATTTTCTCGGTTGTGGCTATGAACCCTGCTGAAAATCCTGATTTTATCTTGTATGTAACGGTTCAACAGCCTGAACATTATTCAGGAATTCCGCTTGGGGAGTTTACTAATCCAATCCTTGAGAGAGCTTCGGCTATGAAAGAATCTCTGAATCTTCAATCTCCAGCCAAGAATTTAGATAAAGTGACGACAGAATCTTCTTATGCAATGCCTAGCATTAAGGATATTTCACCTGGTGATTTGGCGGAAGCCTTACGCCGAAATATTGTGCAACCAATCGTTGTAGGTACTGGAACAAAGATTAAAGAGACTTCTGTAGAAGAAGGGACCAATCTTGCACCAAACCAACAAGTTATCCTTTTATCGGATAAGGTAGAAGAAATTCCAGACATGTATGGCTGGAAAAAAGAGACTGCTGAGGCCTTTGCTAAATGGTTGGATATTGAGCTAGAATTTGAAGGGTCAGGTTCTGTTGTTCAGAAGCAAGATGTTCGGACTAATACAGCTATCAAAAACATTAAAAAAATTAAATTAACTTTAGGAGACTAATATGTTTATTTCTATCAGTGCTGGAATTGTGACATTTTTACTAACTTTAGTAGGAATTCCGGCCTTTATCCAATTTTATAGAAAGGCGCAAATTACAGGCCAGCAGATGCATGAGGATGTCAAACAGCACCAGGCAAAAGCTGGGACTCCTACAATGGGAGGTTTGGTTTTCTTAATTGCTTCTGTTTTAGTTGCTTTCTTTTTCGCCCTATTTAGTAATCAACTCAGCAATAATGTTGGTATGATTTTATTTATCTTGGTTCTTTATGGTTTAATCGGATTTTTAGATGACTTCCTTAAGGTCTTCCGAAAAATCAATGAGGGACTTAATCCTAAGCAGAAATTGGCTCTTCAGCTTCTAGGTGGAGTTATCTTCTATCTTTTCTATGAGCGTGGGGGCGATATGCTTTCTGTCTTTGGTTACCAAGTACATCTAGGGATTTTCTATATTGTCTTCGCTCTTTTCTGGCTAGTCGGTTTTTCAAACGCAGTAAACTTGACAGACGGTATTGACGGTTTAGCTAGTATTTCCGTTGTGATTAGTTTGTCTGCCTATGGAGTTATTGCCTATGTGCAAGGTCAGATGGATATCCTTCTAGTGATTCTTGCCATGATTGGTGGTTTGCTTGGTTTCTTTGTCTTTAACCATAAGCCTGCTAAGGTCTTTATGGGAGATGTGGGAAGTTTGGCGCTCGGTGGAATGCTGGCAGCTATCTCTATGGCCCTCCACCAAGAATGGACTCTCTTGATTATCGGAATTGTTTATGTCTTTGAAACAACTTCGGTCATGATGCAAGTCAGCTATTTCAAACTGACAGGTGGTAAACGTATTTTCCGTATGACGCCTGTGCATCACCATTTTGAGCTTGGAGGATTGTCTGGTAAAGGAAATCCTTGGAGCGAGTGGAAGGTTGACTTCTTCTTTTGGGGAGTGGGACTTCTAGCAAGTCTCTTGACCCTAGCAATTTTGTATTTGATGTAAGAATGGCACCCTGATGTTTCAGGGTGTTTTTGCTTTTTAAAAAATATTGGTCAATTAAAGTCAAATTCCTTGACCTTTTCTGACTAATGTAGTATATTATGAACGTAAGGTAAATGAAAGCCTTACTCGAACACTTATACTCAATGAAAATCAAAGAGCAAACTAAGAAGTGCTCAAAACACTGTTTTGAGCTTACAGATAGAACTGACGTGGTTTGAAGAGATTTTCGAAGAGTATTATTTAAAGTAAAATAGAAAGAGGTGGGGTCTATGTTTAATCTAGAAATCTTCAGAAGTAAAGATAGTCTACTCCTGCTTGAAAAAGAAAAACCAGAAATAGTACGTAGAGTAGCGATTTAGCTAGTCTAAATTTTTTAAAACAAAGGTCAAAGATAGTCAATATCAGTAATAATAAATAATAAAAAGAGGTAAAGAATATGAATAACAACTTTAATAATTTTAACAACATGGATGATTTATTTAACCAATTGATGGGTGGTATGCGAGGATATAGTTCTGAAAATCGTCGTTACTTGATTAATGGACGTGAAGTGACACCTGAGGAATTTGCTCACTATCGTGCGACTGGTCAATTACCAGGAAATGCAGAAGTTGATGGAAAAATGCCACAACAGGCATCAGGTATGAAACAAGACGGTGTCCTTGCAAAACTAGGTCGAAACTTGACTGCAGAAGCGCGTGAGGGCAAGCTGGATCCTGTTATCGGACGAAACAAGGAAATTCAAGAAACATCTGAAATTCTTTCACGTCGTACCAAGAATAATCCTGTTTTGGTCGGAGACGCAGGTGTTGGTAAGACAGCAGTTGTCGAAGGTCTAGCACAAGCCATTGTGAATGGTGATGTTCCAGCTGCTATTAAGAATAAGGAAATTATTTCCATTGATATCTCAGGTCTTGAGGCTGGCACTCAATATCGCGGTAGTTTTGAAGAAAACGTTCAAAACCTAGTAAATGAAGTGAAAGAAGCAGGGAATATTATTCTCTTCTTTGATGAAATTCACCAAATTCTCGGCGCTGGTAGCACTGGTGGAGACAGTGGTTCTAAGGGGCTTGCGGATATTCTCAAGCCAGCCCTCTCTCGTGGTGAATTGACAGTGATTGGGGCAACGACTCAAGACGAATACCGTAACACCATCTTGAAGAATGCAGCTCTTGCTCGTCGTTTCAACGAAGTCAAGGTCAATGCTCCTTCAGCAGAGGATACATATAAAATTCTTCAAGGAATTCGTGACCTCTATCAACAACACCACAATGTCATCTTGCCAGATGAAGTTTTGAAAGCAGCGGTGGATTATTCTGTTCAGTATATTCCTCAACGTAGCTTGCCAGATAAGGCTATCGACCTTGTCGATGTTACGGCGGCTCACTTGGCAGCTCAGCATCCAGTAACAGATGTGCATGCTGTTGAACGTGAAATTGAGGCAGAAAAAGACAAGCAAGAAAAAGCAGTTGAGGCAGAAGATTTTGAAGCAGCTCTAAACTATAAAACACGCATCGCAGAATTGGAAAAGAAAATCGAAAACCACACAGAAGATATGAAAGTGACTGCAAGTGTCAACGATGTGGCTGAGTCTGTAGAACGAATGACCGGTATTCCAGTGTCACAAATGGGAGCATCTGATATCGAACGTTTGAAAGATATGGCTCATCGCTTGCAAGACAAGGTGATTGGTCAAGATAAGGCCGTAGAAGCTGTAGCTCGTGCTATCCGTCGTAACCGTGTTGGTTTTGATGAAGGTAATCGCCCAATCGGTAGCTTCCTCTTTGTAGGTCCAACTGGAGTTGGTAAGACTGAACTTGCTAAACAATTGGCGCTAGATATGTTTGGAACCAAGGATGCGATCATCCGTTTGGATATGTCTGAATACAGTGACCGCACAGCCGTTTCTAAGCTAATTGGTACAACAGCAGGCTATGTGGGTTATGATGACAATAGCAATACCTTAACAGAACGTGTTCGTCGCAATCCATACTCTATCATTCTCTTGGATGAAATTGAAAAGGCTGATCCTCAAGTCATTACTCTTCTCCTCCAAGTTCTAGATGATGGTCGTTTGACAGATGGTCAAGGAAACACAGTAAACTTCAAGAATACGGTGATTATCGCAACTTCAAACGCAGGCTTTGGTTACGAAGCTAACTTGACAGAAGATGCGGACAAACCAGAATTGATGGACCGTTTGAAACCATTCTTCCGTCCAGAGTTCCTCAACCGCTTTAACGCAGTCATTGAGTTCTCACACTTGACTAAGGAAGACCTTTCTAAAATTGTGGACTTGATGCTGGCTGAAGTCAACCAAACCTTGGCTAAGAAAGACATTGATTTAGCAGTTAGTCAAGCGGCTAAAGACTATATCACAGAAGAAGGCTACGATGAAGTCATGGGTGTTCGTCCACTCCGTCGTGTGGTTGAACAACAAATCCGTGACAAAGTCACAGACTTCCACTTGGATCACCTAGATGCCAAACACCTAGAAGCAGATATGGAAGACGGTGGTTTGGTTATTCGTGAGAAAGCTTAACTAGAGATTTTGAGAATAAAAAAGAAGGAACCAGCTGAAAAAAAAACTGGTTCCTTTTTTTGTGTTTAGATGACATGGCGTTCAAAGGCATCATCTGAAATCCCTTGTTCTAGGATGAGTTTTGCCCATTCTTTAGCAGAAAAGAGGCTGTGGTCCTTATAGTTTCCGCAAGATTCGATGGTTGTACCAGGGACGTCTTCCCAAGTAGTAGTTTCAGCGATTTCCTTGAGCGAATCCTTGATAACAGCTGCGATTTCAGCACTAGTGTGACGTCCCCACATAATCATGTGGAAGCCTGTGCGGCAACCAAATGGTGAACAGTCAATCATACCGTCAATTCGGGTACGGATGAGTTTGGCTAAGAGGTGCTCGATAGTGTGAAGGCCAGCGGTAGGGATAGAGTCTTCGTTTGGTTGTACCAAGCGAATATCATAATTGGAGATAACGTCTCCCTTTGGTCCTGTTTCTTCCCCAATCAAGCGAACATAGGGTGCTTTAACAATGGTGTGGTCAAGTTCAAAACTTTCAACAATAACTTCTTTTGACATGGTAAATCCTTTCAGTTTTCTTCTTTCATTATAACACAAAGCTGGCTCCTGAGATAGAGAGAAAACCTCTCCAAGAGTGGAGAGGTTGAAATCTTTATTTACGATACAAGCGGTCGTATTGGTAGTAAGGGTCAAAGGTTACGTTGATACCTAGTTTACGAAGGACATTCTTGTCTTCATCGGTTAAGATGATGGTTGAGTGGGCTTCGCTTCCTTTGAGGTTACCAAGTTCTTCCATAGCACGAGCAGCATCAGGATTTTCTGTAGCTGTGATAGCCAGTGCAATCAGGATTTCATTTGAATGAAGGCGTGGATTGCGGCTACCGAGATGATCGATTTTAAGACCTTGGATTGGCTTAACAACTTCAGGTTCGATTAGTTTTACTTCTTTAGCGATGTCAGCTGATTTCTTGATAGCGTTGATCAAAGCAGCGGCTGTTGGGCCAAAGAGCTCTGAGTTCTTACCAGTCACGATTTCACCAGTTGGCAATTCAAGGGCTAGGGCTGGTCCGCCAGTTTCTTCTGCTTTTTGACGAGCATCGACAGCAACCTTGCGGTCTGCAGGTGTGATGCCGAGGTCATTCATGAGCAACTCAATTTTCTTGACAGCAGCTTCGCCAACTTTTTCGGCTTTAAAATCAAGAACTGTTTGATAGTAGCGGCGGATGATTTCTTGTTTAGAAGCTTCGATAGCAGCCTCATTATCTGTAATAGCGAAACCAACCATGTTGACACCCATATCTGTCGGAGAAGCGTATGGAGATTTACCAAGGATACGTTCTAACATGCGCTTGAGCACTGGGAAAATCTCGATATCACGGTTGTAGTTGACAGTGGTTTCTCCGTAGGTTTGGAGATGGAAGGGGTCAATCATGTTGACATCATCAAGGTCAGCTGTGGCAGCCTCGTAGGCCAAGTTGACTGGGTGATGAAGGGGAAGATTCCAAACTGGGAAGGTTTCAAATTTAGCGTAACCAGACTTGATGCCATTGATTTGGTCGTGGTACATATTGGACATACAGGTTGCCAATTTTCCAGAACCAGGTCCAGGAGCGGTTACGACGATCAAGTTACGACTGGTTTTGATGTAGTCGTTTTTCCCCATGCCTTCTGGAGAAATGATGTGATCCATATCTGTCGGATATCCTTTGATTGGATAATGAAGATAAGAATCAATTCCATTTTTCTCAAGTTGGTTGCGGAAGGCATCTGCAGCTGGTTGACCAGCGTACTGTGTGATGACAACGGAGCCAACAAAAATTCCCAATTCATTGAATTTATCAATCAAACGAAGAACTTCTTGGTCATAAGAAATGCCCAAGTCACCACGTGCTTTGGAATGTTCGATGTTGCTAGCATTAATGGCAATTACAACCTCGACTTGCTCTTTCAATTCTTGTAAGAGCTTGATTTTGTTGTCAGGTTCATAACCAGGAAGGACACGAGCAGCGTGAAAGTCTTCTAACATTTTGCCACCAAACTCCAAGTAGAGCTTGCCGTCAAATTGGTTAATGCGCTCCAAAATGTGGTCGCGCTGTAGATTCAAATATTGTTCAGAACTAAAAGCTTGTTTTTTCATTTTTTTACCTCTGACCTCTATTATAATAAAAAATTGGAAGTTAGGAAACTATGGAGTTAAAAAAGGAATCAAAAAGATTAGGCAAACGCTTGCACAAAACTCTGAAAAGCGCTATCATAGACTATAGATTATTAAAATAATGAGGTAAGAAGATGCAAGAAAAATGGTGGCACAATGCCGTAGTCTATCAAGTTTATCCTAAGAGCTTTATGGATAGCAACGGAGATGGAATTGGCGATTTGCCAGGTATTACCAGTAAGTTAGACTATCTAGCTAAGTTAGGAATTACAGCGATTTGGCTTTCTCCAGTTTATGACAGTCCTATGGATGATAATGGCTATGATATTGCTGATTATCAAGCGATTGCGGCTATTTTCGGGACCATGGAGGATATGGACCAACTGATCGCGGAAGCTAAGAAGCGTGATATTCGTATCATCATGGACTTGGTGGTTAATCATACCTCAGATGAGCATGCTTGGTTTGTCGAGGCCTGTGAAAATCCTGATAGCCCTGAGCGAGATTACTATATCTGGCGGGATGAGCCTAACGATTTAGATTCTATCTTTAGTGGGTCTGCTTGGGAATATGATGAAAAGTCAGGTCAATATTATCTCCACTTTTTCAGTAAAAAACAGCCTGATCTCAACTGGGAAAATGAAAATCTTCGCCAGAAAGTTTATGAGATGATGAACTTCTGGATTGATAAAGGCATTGGTGGTTTCCGCATGGATGTCATTGACATGATTGGGAAAATTCCTGACGAGAAGGTGGTTAATAATGGTCCCATGCTCCATCCTTATCTCAAGGAGATGAATCAAGCGACCTTTGGAGATCAGGATCTCTTGACAGTAGGGGAAACCTGGGGAGCAACTCCAGAGATTGCCAAGCTCTACTCTGATCCAAAGGGCCAAGAATTGTCTATGGTCTTCCAGTTTGAGCATATCTGTCTTCAGTATCAGGAAGGTCAGCCTAAATGGCACTATCAAAAAGAGCTGAATATCGCTAAGTTGAAAGAGATTTTCAACAAATGGCAGACAGAGTTAGGAGTTGAGGACGGTTGGAATTCGCTCTTCTGGAACAATCATGACCTCCCTCGTATTGTCTCAATCTGGGGGAATGACCAAGAATACCGTGAAAAATCTGCCAAAGCCTTTGCAATTTTGCTTCATCTCATGAGAGGGACACCTTATATCTACCAGGGTGAGGAGATTGGGATGACCAACTATCCGTTTGAAACGCTGGATCAAGTAGAAGATATTGAATCCCTCAACTATGCGCGTGAAGCTCTTGAAAAAGGTGTTCCGATGGAAGAAATCATGGACAGTATCCGTGTCATTGGACGTGACAATGCCCGTACCCCTATGCAATGGGACGAGAGCAAAAACGCTGGTTTCTCAACAGGTCAACCTTGGTTGGCAGTGAATCCAAACTATCAAGCAATCAACGTTCAAGAAGCGCTGGCAAATCCAGATTCTATTTTCTATACCTATCAGAAACTGGTTCAAATCCGTAAGGAGAACAGCTGGCTGATTCGAGCTGACTTTGAATTGTTTGATACGGCTGATAAGGTCTTTGCCTATATCCGTAAAGACGGTGACCGTCGTTTTCTAGTTGTGGCTAACTTGTCCAATGAAGAGCAAGACTTGACCGTAGAAGGAAACGTCAAATCGGTCTTGATTGAAAACACCGTGGCTCAGGAAGTCTTTGAAAAACAAATCTTAGCTCCATGGGATGCTTTCTGTGTGGAAATGACTGACTAAAAAGTGAGAACCTCAAGCTTATAGAGTTTGAGGTTTTGCTAAAAGTTTTTTAGAGAATTCTTTTAAATAGATTTTTTAGAATTTTCTAAAAAATCTGTCAAAAGCTCTTGCTTTTATAATAAAATAGGGTATAATAGTGAAAATACTATTTTGAAGGAGATTATTTATGCAATCGAAAAAGTGGCTCTTAGGAGCGGGAGTGACCTTGAGTGCGGCCCTTCTTTTGGCAGCTTGTGGTAAAAGTGATAAGAAAGCAGATGCCCCGAGGAGCTTTTCTTATGTTTATGCAGTGGATCCGTCTTCCTTGGATTATAGCGTTACGAGTAAAAGTTCTACTTCTGACGTGATTGGTAATGTTGTTGATGGTCTTTTAGAGAATGATAAATATGGGAATCTTGTTCCGTCTTTAGCAGAGGATTGGACTGTTTCAACCGATGGTTTGACTTACACTTACAAACTTCGTAAGGGGGTGAAGTGGTATACTTCTGAAGGAGAGGAGTATGCAGAAGTTAAGGCGCAGGATTTTGTTACAGGTCTGAAGCATGCAGCAGATGCTAAGTCAGATGGTCTTTCTTTGATTGAAAAATCAATCAAAGGTTTGGAGGCTTATGTTAGTGGTGAGACCAATGATTTTTCAACTGTAGGTGTTAAAGCTCTTGATGATTATACGGTAGAATATACCCTTAATAAACCAGAAAGTTTTTGGAACTCTAAAGTAACAACAGCAACCATGCTCCCTGTAAATGAAGAATTTTTGAATGCAACAGGCAAGGATTACGGAGCGCCAACCCCATCAAGTATTCTTTACAATGGTCCATATTTTTTGAAATCTTTGATTTCTAAATCTGTGATTGAATATGAAAAAAATCCTAACTATTGGGATAAGGAAAATGTCAAGATTGATAATGTAAAATTAACATTCTATGACGGATCAGATCAAGAATCCCTTATCCGTAGTTTCGCTACAGGAGCATATAATACAGCGAGACTTTTCCCAAATAGTTCAAGTTTTGCTTCTACCAAAGAGAAATATGGAGATCAGATTATTTATAGCCCTCAGGAAGCAACTAGTTATTACTTTACTTTTAACGTAAATCGTCAATCATATAATAAAACAGCCAAGACAGATGAAGGACAAAAGCTTTCTACAAAAGAAGCCATGCTGAATAAAAATTTCCGTCAAGCAATTAATTTTGCCTTCAATCGCCACGCCTATACAGCTCAATTAAACGGTGAAGAGGGTGCGGATAAGATTATTCGTAATAGTCTAGTGCCAGATAATTACGTTCAAGTAGCTGGGAAGACCTTCGGACAGTTGGCTCAGGATGAACTACTGAAATATGGAGAACAGTGGAAAGATGTGACTCTCACAGATGGTAAGGATACAATTTACAATCCAACAAAGGCCAAGTCTGCATTTGAAAAAGCGAAGTCAGAATTGCAAGCTAAGGGAGTGAGTTTCCCGATTCATCTAGATGTGCCAGTAGAACAGACAGATGTAGTTGCGGTTCAACAAACCAATTCGCTAAAACAATCAATTGAAGAAACGCTTGGAACGGAGAATGTGATTATAGATGTTCTTCAAATGACAGATAATGAGAAGGAAAGTATTACTTCTCAAGCTAAAGTTCCAACCCAAAAAGATTATGATTTGAACGGAACAGGTTGGGGACCAGATTACCAAGATCCAGCAACCTATCTCAATATTTTAGATGCTAAGAAGGGTTCTGCCTTGAAACATCTAGGTATAACAAAGGGCAAGGATCCTGAAGTTGTGGCAAAAGTTGGCTTGGATGAATACAAGAAGCTCTTGGATGATGCGGCTTCTGAGACAAGTAATCTTGATAAACGATACGAAAAGTATGCTAAAGCACAGGCTTGGGTTACTGATAGTTCACTTCTTATTCCAGTTGCTTCTTCAGGGGGCTCTCCTATGGTTAGTCGTACTGTTCCATTTACCAAAGCTTATTCACAGGTCGGTATTAAGGGGGATCCATTTATTTTTAAAGGAATGGAACTTCAAAATGATATTGTGACAACTAAAGAGTATGATGCGGCCTTCAAAAAGTGGCAAAAGGAAAAACTGGAATCGAATGCTCAGTATCAAAAGGATTTAGAAAAGCACATAAAATAACGTGAATGAGATTCTTGCTTTCGTTAGGTTATCAGTTAATTCATTGATATTTAAATGATAAATCGCATAAAAACAAGGGAGGACTGTATGAAAGACAGAAATCCTTTGTTTTTTTATGACTAAAGTTTATAAACTTTCATTCTAGAAATTCAATTAACTTTACAAATTCCCACTATTTTGGTAAAATAAACCTATGTTATAAAAACTAACATAAAGGAGAAAGAAGATGACTACAAAAAAGCGTATCCTTAGTGCAGGTCTGACTGTTGCAGCTGCCTTGCTGTTAACTGCTTGCGGACAATCAGGTTCAGATACAAAAACTTACTCATCAACCTTTAGTGGAAACCCAACTACATTTAACTACTTATTAGACTACTACGCTGATAATACAGCTATTATTACTAACCTAGTTGATGGTTTGCTTGAAAATGACAATCATGGAAACCTAGTTCCATCTTTGGCAGAGGACTGGTCTGTTTCAAGCGACGGTCTGACTTATACCTATAAACTGAGAAAAGATGCCAAATGGTTCACGGCTGACGGTGAAGAGTATGCCCCAGTTAAGGCACAAGATTTTGTGACAGGTATCAAGTACGCAGTGGATAATAAATCCCAGGCCATTGACTTGATTCAAAACTCGATCAAGGGCTTGAATGATTATATTACAGGAGTGGATTCTGATTTCTCTAAGGTTGGGGTGAAGGCCATTGACGACCAGACTGTTGAGTATACTTTGGCACGCCCAGAACCTTACTGGAACTCAAAAACAACCAACAGTATTCTTTTCCCGGTAAATGAAGAGTTTTTAAATTCAAAAGGGAAAGATTTTGGTACCCTATCTCCAGATAGCATTCTCTACAGCGGACCTTATTTGTTAAAAGATTTCACATCAAAATCATCTATCGAGTATGTGAAGAATCCGCATTACTATGATCATGACAAAGTATCGATTGAACACGTAAAATTGGCTTACTTTGACGGTTCAGACCAAGAATTGACCATCCGTAACTTTGAAAGTGGAGCTTATTCTATCGCTGGGGTTTATCCAAATAGTTCTAACTTTGCTAAGATCAAGGAAAAATATAAGGATAATATCGTCTATAGTTTGCAGGACAAGACTTCTTGGTATTTCAATTTCAACGTCAACCGTAAGGCCTACAATCACACTGCTAAAACGACAGATGAGCAGAAGAAGTCAACTGAGACAGCTGTCTTGAACAAGAACTTCCGCCAAGCAGTGAACTTTGCCTTGGACCGCACAGCCTATTCTGCTCAGTCAAATGGGGAAGAAGCAGCTAGCAAGACTCTTCGTAACACCCTAGTGCCTCCTACATTTGTCCAAGTTGGAGACAAGACCTTTGGAGAAGTAGTTGCTTCTAAATTGGTCAACTATAGTACAGAATGGTCAGGTATTAACTTGGCAGATGCTCAGGATGCCTATTTCAACAAAGAAAAAGCTCAAGCAAAATTTGCGGAAGCTAAAAAAGAATTGGTAAGTCAAGGTGTGACTTTCCCTATTCACTTGGATGTTGCAGTTGATCAGACAAGCAAAAATGCTGTGACAGGCATGAACTCAGTTAAGCAGACCCTTGAGTCAGTTTTAGGTGCTGATAACATTGTCATTGATGTTCAACAACTTTCAACGGATGATTTTAATAATGTAGCCTTTTTAGCGCCAACACCAGCTGATCGTGACTATGATTTGAACTTTGATGGTTGGGTAGGTGACTACCAAGATCCATCAACTTATCTCAATCCTTTCAATGCAGAGGATGGGTTCTACCTCAAGATTTTTGGTCTAGATGCTCAAGAAGATAAATCTAAGATTGCTAGCTTGGGGCTTGATACTTACACCAAGATGCTCAAAGATGCAGATAGTGAAAACAAAGATGTAGCCAAACGCTATGAAAAATATGCTGAAGCACAGGCTTGGATGATTGACAATTCTCTGATTATGTCAGCTATGTCAAGTGGTGGAACAGCATCTGTAACCAAAGTAACGCCATTTACAAGAGGTTATTCACTAGTCGGCATCAAGGGCGACGGCAATAACTACAAGTACATGAAGCTGCAAAAAGATACTGTAACAACCAAACAGTATGAGGAAGCTAAGACCAAATGGGAGCAAGAAAGTAAAAAAGCAATCGAAAAAGCCCAAAAAGAAGCAGAGAATCATGTTAAATAATGATGAGCGAGGTTCCGTAAGGGACCTTGTTTTGATGTTTATATAGTAAATTTATTGATGTAATTGGTTGCAAGTCAAAAAGAATGTTTCGGAAAGAAGATGAGAACGCCTTACTTAAGCAGATGCAGGCCACAAGTGTAGTTTTTTATGATATAATAAAATGAAATAAAAATTGATAATAGAGGTATATCGTGAGTAGATCTTCGAAGCGAGCTCGTAAGGGTAAAACAAAAATATTGATTAGTTGGGGGTTGCTAGCTATCTATGCATTACTAGCAGTCTTTTTATTGTTTTTGATTTTCAAGTACAATATGCTAGCCTTCCGATATCTCAATATAGTGGTTGCTGTCTTAATTGTAACCTTAGCCATCTTGTGCTTCTTTTTAATTCGGTCTAAGAAAGCTAAAAATCTAACGCTGATTTTATTACTACTGGGTGTGTTAATCAATGGAACTTCCCTCTTTGCTGTAAGTCAGTTTATTGGCTTTACCAGTCGCTTAAATGCGACATCGAACTACTCACATTATTCGATGAGTATTGCGGTATTAGCAGATAGTTCAATTGATAATATCAGTCAGGTAACCAGTGTAACGGGGCCGACTGGGACGGATAAGGATAATATCCAACAGTTGATGAATGATCTTAAGGCTAGTCAAAATAAGGAATTGACAGTCGAAGAAAGCAGATCCTATCTTGCGGCCTATAAGAGCTTGTTAGCTGGCGATACAAAGGCAATCATTCTAAACAGTGTCTTTGAAAACATTATCGAATCAGAATATCCTGACTATGCTTCAAAAATTAAGAAAATCTATACCAAAGAATTAACCAAGACGGTTGAAACTCCAAAAGATGTCAAGGGTGACAGTTTCAATGTTTATATCAGTGGAATTGATACTTATGGTCCAATCAGTTCGGTTTCTCGTTCGGATGTCAATATCATTATGACAGTGAATCGCGAAACTAAAAAGATTCTCTTGACAACGACACCTCGTGATTCCTATGTTCCAATTGCAGATGGTGGCAACAACCAAAAAGATAAGTTGACTCATGCAGGGATTTATGGAGTAGATGCTTCCATTCATACACTGGAAAATCTCTACGGTATTGACTTGAACTATTACGCTCGTTTGAATTTCACTTCTTTCTTGAAATTGATAGATCTTCTCGGTGGAGTTGATGTTCATAATGACCAAGAATTTACAGCTCATACAAATGGGAAGTTCTATCCCGTAGGAAATGTTCATCTTGACTCGGAGCAAGCTCTTAGCTTTGTACGTGAGCGTTATTCATTGGAAGATGGAGACCGAGATCGTGGTCGCAATCAGCAAAAGGTTATTGTCGCTATTTTGCAAAAGCTAACCTCGACAGAAGCTTTGAAAAATTATGACAGTATTATAAAGGGACTACAAGATTCCTTACAAACCAATATGCCACTTGAAACCATGATGAACATGGCCAATGCCCAACTTGAGAGTGGTGGAACTTATAAGATTAATTCGCAAGATCTTAAAGGAACAGGGCGTATGGATTTACCATCTTATGCCATGCCTGATAGCAACCTCTACATGATGGAAATTAGTAACAGCAGTTTAGAGTCAGTCAAGGCTGCAATCAATGATGTCATGGAAGGAAAATAAGACAAAATGATTGATATTCATTCGCATATCGTATTTGGTGTGGATGATGGTCCAAAATCTAAGCAAAAAGCAAGATTCTTTTGACAGAAATCTATGGATAAGAAGTACGGATTTAAGATGTAAAATATGCAATTGTATCATCTATTAAAGCAATCAATCTTGTACAATTGCTACAACAGTTTGTTAAAAAATAAAAGGAGAAAAATGTACGATTATCTTGTCGTTGGTGCTGGTCTTTTTGGTGCAGTATTTGCCCATGAAGCAGCCCTAAAAGGAAAAAAAGTGAAAGTCATTGAAAAACGGAATCATATCGCGGGTAATATCTATACTCGTGAAGAGGAAGGAATTCAAGTTCATCAATATGGAGCTCATATCTTCCATACTTCTGACAAGGAGATTTGGGACTATGTAAATCAGTTTGCTGAGTTTAACCGTTACACAAACTCTCCTGTTGCTAATTATAAGGGTGAGATTTATAACCTTCCTTTCAATATGAATACCTTCAATAAACTTTGGGGAGTTGTAACCCCAGCAGAAGCACAGGCTAAGATTGATGAGCAACGTGCTGTTTTAAATGGCAAAACTCCTGAAAATTTGGAAGAACAGGCTATTTCTCTTGTAGGTACAGACATCTACGAAAAATTAATCAAAGATTATACAGAGAAACAGTGGGGCAAGCCAACTACGGAACTTCCAGCCTTTATCATTCGCCGTTTGCCAGTACGTCTGACCTATGATAACAACTATTTTAATGATACATATCAAGGGATTCCAATAGGTGGTTACACTCAAATAGTTGAAAAAATGTTGGAACATGAAAATATTGATGTAGAAACAAATGTTGATTTCTTTGCTCATAAAGAACAATATCTGAAAGACTTCCCTAAGATTGTCTTTACTGGTATGATTGATGAATTCTTTGACTATAAGTTGGGTGAACTAGAGTATCGTAGTCTTCGTTTTGAAAATGAGACCTTGGATATGGAAAATTACCAAGGAAATGCAGTTGTGAACTATACGGATTCAGAAACTCCATATACACGTATTATTGAACACAAACATTTTGAGTTTGGGAATCAAGAAAAGACTATCATTACTAAAGAACATTCTAAAACATGGGAAAAAGGTGATGAGCCGTATTATCCAGTTAATAATGATCGTAATAATCATTTGTATAAATCATATAAAAAATTGGCTGATGAGCAAGGCAATGTTATCTTTGGTGGTCGTTTAGGACACTATCGCTATTACGATATGCACCAGGTAATCGGAGCAGCCTTGCAGTGTGTAAGAAATGAGTTAGATTGAACAAATCAGACTGCTTACAGAAATATGATTGATCATTCCTTGACTACATAATGTAGTTGAGGTTTTTTCATATTTTTCCAAACCTAATGTTTAAAAAATAATTTTCAAAGATTCTGAAAATTCTGTTGACAATGTTTAAAAAAGGGACTATAATGGATAGAAAAACAAAGGAGAATACTATGAAAACAAGGAAAGTATTGGCTCTTGCGGGAGTTACTTTATTAGCAGCTGGTGTCTTAGCGGCTTGTTCTGGTGGTTCTGCTACTAAAGGTGAGCAGACTTTTGCATTCACCTACGAGACAGACCCAGATAATCTCAACTACTTAACAACTGGTAAGGCAGCGACTGCTGACATTACTAGTAATGTAATTGATGGCTTGCTTGAAAATGATAAATACGGGAACCTTATTCCCTCAATGGCAGAGGACTGGTCAGTTTCTAAAGATGGCTTGACTTATACTTATAAGATTCGTCAGGATGCCAAGTGGTACACATCTGAGGGAGAAGAGTATGCTCCTGTTAAGGCTCAGGACTTTGTGACAGGTCTTAAATATGCGACAGATAAGAAATCTGAAGCTCTTTACTTGGTACAGGATTCAATTAAAGGTTTGGATGCATATGCTAAAGGGGAAAATAAAGATTTCTCTCAAGTTGGGATTAAAGCTCTTGATGATCAAACAGTCCAATACACTTTGAACAAACCTGAAAGTTTTTGGAATTCTAAAACAACTATGGGTGTCTTAGCGCCAGTCAATGAAGAGTTTTTGAACTCAAAAGGGGATGATTTTGCCAAAGCAACAGATCCAAGTAGTATCTTGTATAATGGTCCTTATTTGTTGAAATCCATTGTAACCAAATCTACTGTTGAATTTGCGAAGAATCCTAATTACTGGGATAAAGACAATGTCCATATTGATAAAGTCAAATTGTCATTCTGGGATGGTCAAGATACTAGTAAACCTGCAGAAAACTTTAAAGATGGTAGCCTTTCAGCAGCTCGTCTCTATCCAACAAGTGCAAGTTTCGCAGAGCTTGAGAAAGAGATGAAGGACAATATTGTCTATACGCAACAGGACTCTACAACTTATGTAGTAGGAACAAACATTGACCGTCAGTCCTATAAATATACTTCTAAGACTAGTGAAGAACAAAGGACTTCAACTAAAAAGGCTTTGTTAAACAAGGATTTCCGCCAGGCTATTGCCTTTGGATTTGACCGGACAGCCTATGCCTCTCAGCTAAATGGACAAACTGGAGCAAGCAAAATCTTACGTAATATCTTTGTTCCACCAACATTTGTTCAAGCAGATGGAAAAAACTTTGGTGATATGGTCAAAGAAAAATTGGTGACTTATGGGGATGAATGGAAGGATGTCAACCTTGCTGATGCCCAAGATGGTCTCTATAATCCAGAGAAAGCTAAGGCAGAATTTGCTAAGGCTAAGACTGCTCTTCAGGCAGAAGGAGTACAGTTCCCAATTCACCTAGACATGCCTGTTGACCAAACAGCAACTACAAAAGTTCAGCGTGTCCAATCTATGAAGCAATCTTTGGAAGCGACTTTAGGATCTGATAATGTGGTTATTGATATTCAACAATTACAAAAAGATGATCTATTGAATGTTACTTTATTTGCACAAACTGCTGCTGGTGAGGATTGGGATCTTTCTGATAACGTTGGATGGGGACCAGACTTCTCAGATCCATCAACTTATCTTGACATCATCAAGCCTTCTGTAGGGGAAAATACGAGAACTTACCTAGGATTTGATTCAGGAAAAGACAATGAGGCGGCTAAGAAGGTTGGTCTCAATGATTATGATAAAATGGTCAATGAAGCAGGGGAAGAAACTACAGATGTTACAAAACGTTATAACAAGTATGCCGAAGCTCAAGCATGGTTGACAGATAGTGCCCTAGTCATTCCAACGACATCTCGTACAGGTCGTCCAATCTTGTCTAAGATGGTACCATTTACTTTACCTTTCTCTTTCTCAGGTAACAAGGGGACAAGCGATCCGCTCCGATACAAATATCTTGAACTTCAAGATAAGGCAGTCACTGCAGATGAATACCAAAAAGCTCAAGATAAATGGATGAAAGAAAAAGAAGAATCCAATAAAAAAGCGCAAGAAGAACTTGCAAAACATGTGAAATAAGGTAAAAAGAAGTTAGTTATTCGCTAACTTCTTTTGGTTTATCGTAAATGAGTTGAAACCTCTCTTCACTTTCAAAGATTATGAAGCTAATTTTTTTGTAGAAAAAATCCTAAGTTTTTATACTCAGGATTTTCTTTCATCTCACTGTTGTGGTTGTTGAACTTGTGGATTTTGTGGCGTTGGTTGTACTGGTTGTGTCGGTTGAACAGCCTGACCAGCTTGTCCTTGATTAGGATCGGTTGCTGGGGCATTATTGGGTTGTTGACCAACCGTCGTAGTTGCCTGTGTAGTTGAACTTTCAGCTGTTGAGGATTGTTGAGTAGAGGGATCAGTCCATATTGGGCGAGCTCCATTTTTGAATACAAATTCCCCGTTTCTGAAAAGTCCGTCTGGCATCGTCCAGTCTTCTGGATGAGTATCTTCTGATAGATACGTTATCATTGAGCGATAAACTTTAGCTGCAACTAGGAAACCATCTCCAACGATAGGAGTTAAACGATTCGAATAACCTGTCCATACAGCCATAGAATACTTACGAGTATAACCAACAAACATTTCATCTGGAGCTACATAGCCAGTGTTCTTGATGTGTTTTTCAATTTCATCATCTGTGTAGTTAGAAGTACCTGTCTTACCAGCTTGTGGAAGCCATGGTAAGTAGGCACCACGTCCTGTTCCGTAAGCTAAGACAGTTTTCATCATTTCGGTCATCATGTAAGCAGTTGTTTCTTTCATAGCTCGTGTACCAGCATCTGAAAATTCTTTTTCACTACCGTCACTGAAGACGACCTTATTGATATACATGGGTTTGTGGTAAATTCCACCGTTGGCAAAGGCAGCATAAGCAGCAGCCATTTTTTCACTACTTGCTCCGTATTGTTTATTAGATTCGGTTGTATTACTTGAAATGGCGTTTGCATAGTGGATGCTTGGATAATCGATACCTAAGCCATTTAGGAAGGTTTTCGCTCTATCTAAACCAACCTTATTTAGGGTTTCAACAGCTGTGACATTACGTGACTGTTGAAGTGCATACTGGATTGTAATATTTCCAAAGTAGCCTTTATCCCAGTTATAGACGGGAGTATCAGTACCTGGATAGTTATAAGGAACATCATGTACTATAGTTGCAGTAGAGTCATAGACTCCATATTCTAAAGCGGGAGCATAGTCAGTGATTGGTTTCATAGTAGAACCCCAGTCACGGTTGGTTTCAACGGCTTGGTTGATTCCGAAAGATACGTTACTTGATTGGTGACGGGCACCTAACTGAGCAATGACTTTACCATTTGTTACATCAACGATAGTAGAAGCTACTTGAAGTTCATCATCTGGATAAGCGACATACTCATCTGTGTTATAAACATCCCAAAGTCGCTGCTGAACATCTTTGTCGACATTAGTATAGACTTCCATACCTGTGGTAAGAAGGTTGTAACCAGTTTCTTGTTCAACTTGGTCGATTACTTCTTTGAGGTAGTTGTCCATATAAGCTGGATAACTATTGGCTGACTTCAAACTTTGGAGACCGTCAGTGACGGGAGTATTAATAGCTTTTTCATAATCTTCTGCACTAATGTATTTTTGCCCTTTCATTTCTGAAAGTACCAAGTTACGACGCTCTAGAGCAGCTTCTGGATGGGAATAAGGATCATATTGGTTTGGCGCTTGAGGCATTCCAGCCAAGAGTGCTAACTGTGGCAAGCTTAAGTCCTTCAAGTCTTTTCCATAGTAATTTTGGGCTGCGGTTTGCATTCCGTAGTTACCGTTGGACATGTAGACTTTATTGATGTAATAGGTCAGGATTTCTTGCTTGGTTGCTTTTTGCTCTAGTTGAACGGCTAGCCAAGCTTCTTGAGCTTTACGTGACAAGGTTTGATCAGCAGTTGAAGTAGAAAAATAAGTCAATTTAATTAATTGTTGTGTCAAGGTTGAGGCACCTTGTAGACCTCCTCCTTGTAGATTTCTCAATGCTGCCCCCATGATACGAATAGTATCAACACCTCTATGATCAAAGAAACGGTGGTCTTCGATAGACACGATGGCCTTGACCAAATCAGTAGGGATTTCATTTGCTTGAGCATTTACACGACGTTCAGATCCAAGGTCAGCAATTAATTCGTTCTTATTGTCATAAATCTTGCTAGAAGTTGTCGCAACTAATTTACTTTCAGATAAGGCTGGAGCCTTACTAACAAAGTAGAGGAAGACACCTCCACCTAATAGAAATAATGCGATAAATAAGGTAAGGAATGTGATTCCAATATACTTTAAGAATCGCAGAATAGTTTGTTTATTCATCTTGTTTTACCACCTAGTAAATGTTCTTTGATAATATCGAGATAGGGAATTTGAGGGAAAGCTCCTTGCTTTACTAAATATCCGTATTCTTGAATATATCCAAGTGGCATTGATTTTTGCCCCTTATCTTGATGATAAAAGCGAATCAAATCAGGTGCCGGCAACAAATAAGTTTCTTGTTGAGAGGAAAAATGAAGTAGTACGAAGCAAATGCCCTGCTGTTCTAGAACTTGTTCCATATGTTGAATCTGGTGAAGATGGAAGTTCTTCATTGGAATAGCATTCTTTTGTCGTGTTTCCTTGGCTTCAAAGTCAATGTAATGTCCTCTATACACGCCAGAGTAATCTGTTGTGGAAGCTTGTCTAAAATAGGCTTCTACAATTTTGGCTCGACTACGTTGAGGATAGTCTACTCGAACAATCTGAACAGGCGTTGGCTTTTTATGGATAACTGCCATACCATGCGTCAGATAGTAGTCGTTTGTAGCGTTAATCATCTTTTCAAAAGTCATTCCTCGATTTGCGAAATTTTTGGGTTGAGAAATGGATGTTTGGCTTTTTTTTGATGAAATTTTATGAGGATAGTTGACCATATTTCTCCTTATTGGTACAATAACATCACTCTATTATACCATAAAAATAGAAAGAAAGGTGTAAAAATGACTACAGCTTTAATTATGGGATATTCTAATTTTGACTTGGGTTTATTTAATGAAAAAGATATCAGGCTAAAAGTTATAAAGAAAGCCATTCGCCGTGATTTAGAAAGTTTAGCAGAAGAAGGGATTAAATGGCTGGTCTTTACAGGGAACTTGGGATTTGAATCTTGGGTGCTTGATGTCGTAAATGAAATGAAAGACGAGTATGATTTTAGCCTAGCGACCATTTTTGATTTTGAAACACACGGGGAAAATTGGAATGAAGCGAATCAGCATAAACTTAGCCAATTTAAGCAGGTCGATTTTGTCAAATATGCCTATCCTAAATATGAACATATGGGGCAACTACGAGACTACCAACGATTTTTGCTGGAAAATACTGATTTAGCTTATTTTTTCTATGACCCAGAAAATGAGACCAAATTAAAATTTATAGACAATTTGATGAAAAATCAGGAAGGTTATCGCATAAAAAGGTTAACGTTTGAAGACTTAAATGAGCTAGCAGAAAATTTTTCTGAAAAGTAAGGCTTTGACCTTGATTTTTGTTTGCCTTTTTTTATATAATAATACTATTAGAAACCGAGAATGGAGAGAGAGATGGCAAGTATTATTTTTTCAGCAAAAGATATTTTTGAGCAAGAGTTTGGACGTGAAGTTCGTGGATATAGTAAGGTTGAAGTTGATGAATTTTTGGACGATGTCATCAAGGACTATGAAACTTATGCTGCCTTAGTCAAGTCTCTCCGTCAAGAAATTGCAGAGTTGAAGGAAGAATTGTCTCGCAAACCTGAATCTGCACCGGTTCAAGCAGAACCACTTGAAATGACAGCAACAACTTCTATGACGAATTTTGATATTTTAAAACGTCTAAATCGTCTTGAGAAAGAAGTATTTGGGAAACAAATTTTGGATAACTCTGATTTATAAGAGCTTATTTGAAAAGTGCAATTTTTGGATAATCGCGTGAGGAGAATTTCTTTTCATGAGGAAAGTCCATGCTAGCACAGGCTGTGATGCCTGTAGTGTTTGTGCTAGGCGAAACCATAAGCCTAGGGACGAGAAATCGTTACGGCAGTTGAAATGGCTAAGTCTTTGGATAGGCCAGAGTAGGCTTGAAAGTGCCACAGTGACGGAGTCTTTCTGGAAACAGAGAGAGTGGAACGCGGTAAACCCCTCAAGCTAGCAACCCAAATTTTGGTCGGGGCATGGAGTACACGGAAACGAACGTAGTACTCTGACTGCTATCAGCTGTAAGCTGTTAGTGGTAGACAGATGATTATCGAAGGAAGTGGTCCTAGTCACTTCTGGAACAAAACATGGCTTATAGAAAATTGCATATAGGTTGGGGCTGAGAAAACTTTCTCAACCTCATTTTTTAAAGTGGACATATAGAAAGGTCTCATAAGACTGTAACATGAAAAAAGAATTTAATTTAATCGCTACTGCTGCAGCGGGTCTTGAGGCTGTCGTTGGTCGTGAAGTGCGAGAATTGGGCTACGATTGTCAGGTTGAAAACGGCCGTGTTCGTTTTCAAGGAGACGTGAGAGCCATTATCGAAACCAACCTCTGGCTTCGGGCAGCAGATCGTATCAAGATCATCGTAGGAACGTTCCCAGCTAAGACTTTTGAGGAGCTGTTTCAGGGAGTTTTCGCTCTAGATTGGGAAAATTATTTACCACTTGGAGCTCGATTTCCGATTTCAAAAGCCAAATGTGTGAAATCTAAACTACACAATGAACCAAGTGTACAGGCTATTTCAAAGAAGGCTGTTGTTAAAAAGTTGCAAAAACACTATGCCCGTCCAGAAGGTGTTCCTCTTATGGAGAATGGTCCTGAGTTTAAGATTGAGGTCTCTATTCTGAAAGATGTGGTAACTGTCATGATTGATACGACAGGCTCCAGTCTCTTTAAACGTGGCTATCGTACCGAAAAGGGTGGGGCTCCTATCAAGGAAAACATGGCAGCAGCTATTTTGCAACTCTCTAACTGGTATCCAGACAAGCCCTTGATTGATCCGACCTGTGGTTCAGGAACTTTCTGTATCGAGGCAGTTATGATTGCTAGAAAGATGGCTCCTGGTCTTCGTCGCTCCTTTGCCTTTGAGGAGTGGAACTGGATTAGTGATCGCTTGATTCAAGAAGTGCGTACAGAAGCGGCTAAGAAAGTGGATCGTGAGCTTGAGCTAGATATCATGGGCTGTGATATCGATGCACGTATGGTGGAAATTGCTAAGGCCAATGCTCAGGCAGCAGGGGTTGCAGGAGATATTACCTTTAAGCAGATGCGCGTGCAGGATTTGCGTTCTGATAAAATCAATGGAGTGATTATCTCTAACCCACCTTATGGAGAACGCTTGTCAGATGATGCAGGAGTTACCAAGCTTTATGCTGAAATGGGTCAAGTATTTGCACCGCTGAAAACGTGGAGCAAGTTTATCTTAACCAGTGATGAAGCCTTTGAGACCAAGTACGGTAGTCAGGCGGATAAGAAACGGAAGTTGTACAACGGAACTTTAAAAGTTGATTTGTATCAATATTTTGGTCAGCGTGTTAAACGTCAGGAAGTAAAGTAGGAAGGAAAACTCATGAGTAAGAAAAGACGGAATCGTCATAAAACAGAACATAAAGAAGCGCAATTTGATTTTGATGATGCCAAAGAGCTAACGGTTGGAGAAGCCATGCGAAAAAATGAAGAGGTGGAAGCAGGGGTATTACCTGGAGATTCTATCTTAGACAAGTATGTGAAGCAACATAAAGATGAAATTGAGGCAGATAAGTTTGCGACTCGCCAATACAAAAAAGAGGAGTTAATCGAAACTCAAAGTCTGGACGATTTAATCCAAGAAGTGCGTGAAGCTGTAGAGGAGTCAGAAGCCTATTCAGAGGAAGTTCCATCTTCTGAAGCTATCTTACCCCCATTGCCTTTGGATGATGAGGATAAAGGCTGGGATCCTATAGTGCTAGAGGATGAAAATTTAGCAGAAATGACTGAGGAAGTGGAAGAGGAGAAAAATTTTTCTCGTCTGGATCAAGAGGAGTCAGAAAAGAAAAGTAAAAAAGGATTTGTTTTGACTGCTTTGGCACTTGTATCAGTGATTATCTGTGTCAGTGCTTATTATGTTTATCGTCAAGTGACCCGTTCGACCAAGGAAATTCAGACTTCTCAATCAACTACAGCCAATCAATCAGATGTGGATGATTTTAATAACCAATACGATGCCTTCTATACAGATAGCAACAAAACGGCTTTAAAAAATAGCCAGTTTGATAAGCTGACTCAACTTAAAACCTTGCTTGATAAGCTGGAAGGTAGCCGTGAATATACGCTTGCAAAATCTAAGTATGATAGCCTAGCAACTCAAATCAAGGCCATTCAAGATGTCAATGCTCAATTTGAGAAGCCAGCTATTGTGGATGGTGTCTTGGATACTAACGCTAAAGCTAAATCAGATGCTAAATTTACAGATATTAAAACTGGAAATACGGAGCTTGATAAATTACTAGATAAGGCTATTAGTCTAGGTAAGAGTCAACAAACAGCTCCTTCAAGTTCTAGCTCAAGCTCAAGCCAAGAAAGTTCAAGTTCATCAACAGAGAGGGCTGCAGACAACACAAGTCCATCTTCAAGCGCCTCATCAAACAATTCAGTTTCTGCACGTGATGATAGCCATGGCGGTTTATCAAGTTCTGGAGTTGACCTTCAGAGAGCTTCAAGTCGAGTTCCGTTCAATCAATCGGCTGTTGATGATAGTAATAACTCTGCCTGGGATTTTGCGGATGGTGTCTTAGAACAGATTCTAGCGACTTCACGTTCACGTGGTTATATCACTGGTAACCAATATATCCTTGAACGTGTTAATATCGTTAATGGCAATGGTTATTACAACCTCTACAAGCCAGATGGAACCTATCTCTTTACCCTTAACTGTAAGACAGGATACTTTGTTGGAAATGGTTCCGGACATGCGGATGCCTTGGACTACTAAGCAGTCGTTACAAAATTCTTTCTTTTCAAAATTAAAAATGATAAAATAAAACAAATTAAACAAGAGGAGTGTCAAATGACAAAAGCTAACTTTGGTGTCGTAGGTATGGCCGTAATGGGTCGTAACCTTGCCCTTAATATTGAATCTCGTGGTTACACAGTTGCTATTTACAACCGTAGTAAAGAAAAAACTGAAGATGTAATTGCTTGCCATCCTGAAAAGAAATTTGTACCAAGCTATGACGTTGAAAGTTTTGTAAACTCAATCGAAAAACCTCGTCGTATCATGCTGATGGTTCAAGCTGGACCTGGTACAGATGCTACTATTCAAGCCCTTCTTCCACACCTTGACAAGGGTGATATCTTGATTGACGGAGGAAACACTTTCTACAAAGATACCATCCGTCGTAATGAAGAATTGGCAAACTCAGGTATCAACTTTATCGGTACTGGGGTTTCTGGTGGTGAAAAAGGTGCCCTTGAAGGTCCTTCTATCATGCCTGGTGGACAAAAAGAGGCCTACGAATTGGTTGCAGATGTTCTTGAAGAAATCTCAGCTAAAGCACCAGAAGATGGCAAACCATGTGTGACTTACATCGGTCCTGATGGAGCTGGTCACTATGTGAAAATGGTTCACAACGGTATCGAGTATGGTGATATGCAATTGATCGCAGAAAGCTATGACTTGATGCAACACTTGTTAGGCCTTTCTGCAGAAGATATGGCTGAAATCTTTACTGAGTGGAACAAGGGTGAATTGGACAGCTACTTGATCGAAATCACAGCTGATATCTTGAGCCGTAAAGACGATGAAGGTCAAGATGGACCAATCGTAGACTACATCCTTGATGCTGCAGGTAACAAGGGAACTGGTAAATGGACTAGCCAATCATCACTTGACCTTGGTGTGCCTTTGTCACTCATCACTGAGTCAGTATTTGCACGTTACATCTCTACTTACAAAGAAGAACGTGTACATGCTAGCAAGGTCCTTCCAAAACCAGCTGCCTTCAAATTTGAAGGAGACAAGGCTGAGTTGATTGAAAAGATCCGTCAAGCCCTTTACTTCTCAAAAATCATCTCATACGCACAAGGTTTTGCCCAATTGCGTGTAGCTTCTAAAGAAAACAACTGGAACTTGCCATTTGCAGACATCGCATCTATCTGGCGTGATGGCTGTATCATCCGTTCTCGTTTCTTGCAAAAGATTACAGATGCTTACAACCGTGATGCAGACCTTGCTAACCTTCTTTTGGATGAATACTTCTTGGATGTTACTGCTAAGTACCAACAAGCAGTGCGTGATATCGTAGCTCTTGCTGTTCAAGCTGGTGTACCAGTGCCAACTTTCTCAGCAGCTATTACTTACTTTGATAGCTACCGTTCAGCTGACCTTCCAGCTAACTTGATCCAAGCGCAACGTGACTACTTTGGTGCCCACACTTACCAACGTAAAGACAAAGAAGGAACCTTCCACTACTCTTGGTATGACGAAAAATAAGTAGGTCTGCCATGGGGAAACGGATTTTATTACTTGAGAAAGAACGAAATCTAGCTCATTTTTTAAGTTTGGAGCTCCAAAAAGAGCAATACCGAGTTGATCAGGTTGAGGAGGGGCAAAAAGCCCTCTCCATGGCTCTTCAGACAGACTATGACTTGATTTTATTGAATGCTCATCTGGGGGATATGACAGCCCAGGATTTTGCAGACAAGCTGAGTCGGACTAAGCCAGCCTCAGTCATCATGGTCTTGGACCATCGCGAAGAATTGCAAGATCAGATTGAGACAATCCAACGCTTTGCCGTTTCTTACATCTATAAGCCAGTTATTATTGATAATTTGGTGGCTCGTATTTCAGCGATTTTCCGAGGTCGGGACTTTATCGACCAACACTGTAGTCAGATGAAGGTTCCAACGTCTTACCGTAATCTGCGTATGGATGTAGAACATCATACCGTTTATCGTGGCGAGGAGATGATTGCTCTGACTCGTCGTGAGTATGACCTCTTGGCTACTCTTATGGGAAGCAAGAAAGTTCTGACTCGTGAGCAGTTGTTGGAAAGTGTCTGGAAGTATGAAAGTGCGACCGAAACAAATATCGTGGATGTCTATATCCGTTATCTACGTAGCAAGCTTGATGTAAAAGGTCAAAAAAGCTACATTAAAACCGTGCGTGGTGTTGGTTACACCATGCAAGAATAGAAAAGCAGTTGCAGTTTTGTAACTGCTTTTTTTGAGGGATTTTCTATATATTGACATGCGGTTTGGTCTTTGCTATAATCAGTCATGGAGGATACGTCTAATGAAAATAATAAAAAAATTGATGCAAATCGCATTAGCAGTCTTTTTCTTCGGTTTGCTAGCAACAAGTGCAGTATTGGCGGATGATGCTGATTCAGAAGGTTGGCAATTTGTCCAAGAAAATGGTAGAACCTACTACAAGAAGGGGGAACTCAAAGAAACCTACTGGCGAGTGATTGATGGTAAGTACTATTATTTTGATTCTTTATCTGGAGAGATGGTTGTCGGCTGGCAATATATACCTGCTCCACACGAAGGGGTTACGATTGGTTCTTCTCTAAGGCAAGATATTGCTTTTAGACCAGATTGGTTTTACTTTGGTCAAGATGGGGTTCTTCAAGAATTTGTTGGCAAGCAAGTTTTAGAAGCAAAAACTGCTACAAATACCAATAAACATCATGGGGAACAATATGATAGTCCAGCAGAGAAACGAGTCTATTATTTTGAAGATCAACGTAGTTATCACACCTTAAAAACTGGTTGGGTTTATGATGAGGGGCACTGGTATTATTTACTGAAGGATGGCGGCTTTGATTCTCGTATCAATAGATTGACTGTTGGGGAGCTAGCACGTGGTTGGACCAATGATAACTCAACTTGGTACTATCTAGATCCAACAACTGCTGCAATGCAAACTGGTTGGAAATACCTTGGCAACAAGTGGTACTACCTTCGTTCATCAGGAGCAATGGCAACTGGCTGGTATCAGGAAAGCTCAACTTGGTATTACCTAGACCAAGTAAATGGTGATATGAAAACTGGCTGGCAATACCTTGGCAACAAGTGGTACTATCTCCGTTCATCAGGAGCTATGGCAACTGGCTGGTTCCAGGTCGGTAGTAAATGGTACTATGCTTATAGCTCAGGTGCTTTAGCAGTGAATACGACCGTAGATGGCTACTACGTCAATTATAATGGTGAATGGGTTCAATAATGAAAGAGGCGATTGTGAAGGAAACAATCGCTTTTTTTGTGAAAATATAATAAAATAGATTGGAGAGAATAAATACTTGTATGAAAAAATGAGACGGCTTTTTCGTCTAGTAAAAGGAAAAAATGACAAAAAAAATTGGTGTCGGTCAGGCACATAGTAAGATTATTTTAATAGGGGAGCATGCGGTCGTTTACGGTTATCCTGCCATTTCCCTGCCTCTTTTGGAGGTGGAGGTGACTTGTAAGGTAGTTCCTGCAGCGAGTCCTTGGCGTCTTTATGAGGAGGATACCTTGTCCATGGCGGTGTATGCCTCACTGGAGTATTTGGATATCACAGAAGCCTGCATTCGCTGTGAGATTGACTCAGCTATCCCTGAGAAGCGGGGAATGGGTTCGTCAGCAGCTATCAGCATAGCGGCCATTCGTGCGGTATTTGACTACTATCAGGCAGAACTGCCTCATGATGTACTAGAAGTCTTGGTCAATCGGGCTGAAATGATTGCCCATATGAATCCTAGTGGTTTGGATGCTAAGACCTGTCTCAGTGACCAGCCTATTCGATTTATTAAGAATGTAGGATTTACAGAGCTTGAGATGGATTTATCTGCCTATTTGGTGATTGCTGATACGGGTGTTTATGGCCATACTCGTGAAGCTATTCAAGTGGTTCAAAACAAGGGCAAGGATGCCCTACCGTTTTTGCATGCCTTGGGAGAATTGACCCAGCAGGCAGAAGTTGCGATTTCACAAAAAGATGCTGAAGGACTGGGACAAATCCTTAGTCAAGCGCATTTACATCTAAAAGAAATTGGTGTTAGTAGCCCTGAGGCGGATTCTCTAGTTGAAACGGCTCTTAGCCATGGTGCTCTGGGTGCCAAGATGAGCGGTGGTGGGCTTGGAGGCTGTATCATAGCCTTGGCAGACAATTTGACACACGCTCAAGAACTAGCAGAAAGATTAGAAGAGAAAGGAGCTGTTCAGACATGGATAGAGAGCCTGTAACAGTACGTTCTTACGCAAATATTGCTATTATCAAATATTGGGGAAAGAAAAAAGAAAAAGAGATGGTGCCTGCTACTAGCAGTATTTCTCTGACTTTGGAGAATATGTATACGGAGACGACTTTGTCATCTCTACCGACGAATGCGACAGCTGATGCCTTTTATATCAATGGTCAGCTACAAAATGAGGCGGAGCATGCTAAGATGAGCAAAATAATCGACCGTTACCGTCCAGAAGGTGAGGGCTTTGTCCGTATAGATACTCAAAACAATATGCCTACCGCAGCGGGCTTGTCATCAAGTTCTAGTGGTTTGTCTGCCTTGGTCAAGGCTTGTAATGCTTATTTTCAGCTTGGATTGACTCGGAGCCAGTTGGCACAGGAGGCTAAGTTTGCCTCAGGATCTTCTTCTCGGAGTTTTTATGGACCACTTGGTGCCTGGGACAAGGATAGCGGGGAAATTTACCCGGTAGAGACAGACTTGAAACTAGCTATGATTATGTTGGTGCTAGAGGATAAGAAAAAACCAATCTCTAGCCGTGACGGGATGAAACTTTGTGTGGAAACCTCGACGACCTTTGATGACTGGGTGCGTCAGTCTGAGAAGGATTATCAGGATATGCTGGTTTATCTCAAGGAAAATGACTTTGCCAAGGTTGGGGAATTAACGGAGAAAAATGCCCTGGCTATGCACGCTACGACAAAAACAGCATCACCAGCCT
Source organism: uncultured Streptococcus sp. (assembly GCA_963522215.1). Lineage (GTDB taxonomy): Bacteria > Bacillota > Bacilli > Lactobacillales > Streptococcaceae > Streptococcus. The sequence goes on from CAUQXM010000005.1 coordinate 31,770, forward strand.
TTTCTTATCTTACGGATGCAAGCTATGAAGCCATGGACTTTGTTCGCCAGCTTCGTGAGCAAGGGGAAGCCTGCTACTTTACTATGGATGCTGGTCCCAATGTCAAGGTTCTCTGTCAAGAGAAAGACTTGGAGCATTTATCAGAAATCTTCGGTCAACGTTATCGCTTGATTGTGTCAAAAACAAAGGATTTGAGCCAAGATGATTGCTGTTAAAACTTGCGGAAAGCTCTATTGGGCAGGTGAATATGCTATTTTAGAGCCAGGGCAGTTGGCCTTGATAAAGGCCATTCCCATCTATATGAAGGGCGAGATTGCTTTTTCTGATAGTTACCGTATCTACTCAGATATGTTTGATTTCGTAGTGGACTTGACACCAAATCCTGACTACAGCTTGATTCAAGAAACGATTGCTTTAGTGCAAGATTTCCTCGCCAATCGTGGACAGACCTTGCGACCTTTTTCTTTGGAAATCCGTGGAAAAATGGAACGAGAAGGGAAAAAGTTTGGTCTGGGTTCTAGTGGCAGCGTCGTTGTCTTGGTTGTCAAGGCTTTGCTGGCTCTGTATAATCTTTCGGTTGATCAGGAGCTCTTGTTCAAGCTGGCCAGTGCTGTCTTGCTCAAGCGCGGAGACAATGGTTCTATGGGGGACCTTGCCTGTATTGTGGCAGAGGAATTGGTTCTCTACCAGTCATTTGATCGCCAGCAGGTAGCTGCTTGGCTAAAAGAAGAAAAGTTAGCGACAGTTTTGGAGCGTGATTGGGGCTTTTCAATTTCACAAGTGAAACCAACCCTAGAATGTGATTTCCTAGTGGGATGGACCAAGGAAGTGGCTGTATCGAGTGATATGGTTCAACAAATCAAGCAAAATATCAATCAGAATTTTTTAAGTTCCTCAAAAGAAACGGTGGTTTCTTTGGTAGAAGCCTTGGAGCAGGGGAAATCAGAAAAAATTATCGAGCAAGTAGAAGTAGCCAGCCAGCTCTTAGAAGGCTTGAGCGCAGATATTTACACGCCTTCGCTTAGACAGTTGAAAGAAGCCAGTCAAGATTTGCAAGCTGTTGCTAAGAGTAGCGGCGCTGGTGGTGGTGATTGTGGTATTGCCTTGAGTTTTGATGAGCAATCAACTGAAACCCTAAAAAACCGTTGGGCCGATCTGGGGATTGAGCTCTTATACCAAGAAAGGATAGGACATGACGACAAATCGTAAGGATGAGCACATCCGCTATGCCCTTGAGCAGAAAAGTTCCTATAATAGCTTTGATGAGGTGGAGTTGATTCATTCTTCCTTGCCTCTTTACGACCTGGATGAAATCGATCTGTCGACAGAGTTTGCTGGTCGAAAGTGGAACTTTCCTTTCTATATCAATGCCATGACGGGTGGAAGCGATAAGGGAAGAGAAATCAATCAAAAGCTGGCTCAAGTGGCGGAAGCCTGTGGGATTTTGTTTGTGACGGGATCTTATAGCGCAGCCCTCAAAGATTCAACAGATGACTCTTTTTCTGTTAAGTCTAGTCATCCAAATCTCCTTATTGGAACCAATATTGGATTGGACAAGCCTGTCGAGTTAGGTCTTCAGACTGTAGAAGAAATGAATCCTCTTCTCCTACAAGTGCATGTCAATGTCATGCAGGAATTACTCATGCCAGAGGGAGAAAGAACGTTTAGAAGCTGGCAATCGCATCTAGCAGATTATAGCAAGCAAATTCCTGTTCCGATTGTCCTCAAGGAAGTGGGCTTTGGAATGGATGCCAAGACCATCGAGAGAGCCTATGAATTGGGCGTTCGAACCTTTGACCTGTCAGGTCGTGGTGGCACCAGCTTTGCTTATATCGAAAACCGTCGCAGTGGTCAACGTGACTACCTCAATCAATGGGGCCAGTCCACCATGCAGGCCCTTATCAATGCCCAAGACTGGAAAGACAAGGCTGAACTCTTAGTTAGTGGAGGTGTTCGCAATCCGCTGGATATGATTAAGTGTTTGGTCTTTGGTGCTAAGGCTGTAGGCCTGTCTCGAACCGTTCTGGAATTGGTTGAAAGCTACACAGTCGAAGAAGTGATTGGCATTGTCCAAGGCTGGAAAGACGACCTGCGTTTGATTATGTGTGCCCTTAATTGTGCCACTATAGCAGATTTACAAAAAGTAGACTATCTTCTTTATGGAAAATTAAAAGAAGCAAAGGATCAGATGAAAAAGGCGTAACCACCGCCTTTTTTCCATCTTCAGACCGAGGTGACTTTTTTGAATTGTGATAAAATAGAAGGGAGAGGATGAACCTATGAGAAAATTTAAAATCTTTTTATTTATCGAAGCCTGTCTTTTGACAGGAGCTCTGATTTTGATGGTATCAGAGCATTTTTCGCGTTTTCTGCTGATTCTATTCCTCTTTTTGCTTTTGATTCGCTATTACACTGGTAAAGAGGGCAATAATCTTCTTTTAGTGGTGGCAACCATTCTCTTCTTTTTCATCGTAATGCTCAATCCTTTTGTGATTCTAGCTATTTTTGTTGCGGTTATATACAGCCTCTTTCTTCTTTATCCGATGATGAACCAGGAAAAAGAGCAGACCAATTTGGTTTTTGAAGAGGTGGTAACGGTTAAGAAGGAGAAAAATCGTTGGTTTGGAAATCTTCATCATTTTTCAAGCTACCAGACTTGCCAGTTTGATGATATCAATCTCTTTCGTCTCATGGGCAAGGACACTATTCATCTGGAGAGGGTTATCCTAACCAATCATGACAATGTCATTATCCTCAGAAAGATGATGGGCACGACCAAAATCATCGTACCTGTAGATGTGGAAGTCAGTCTCAGCGTTAATTGTCTATATGGGGATTTGACTTTTTTCAATCAGCCCAAGCGAGCCCTTCGCAATGAACACTATCATCAAGAAACAAGAGACTATCTTAAGAGTAACAAGAGTGTCAAGATTCTCTTGACCACTGTGATTGGCGATGTTGAGGTGGTTAGAGGATGAAAAAACAAGCCTATGTAATCATTGCTCTCACCTCCTTATTATTTGTCTTGTTTTTCTCCCACAGCTTGCTGGAAATCCTTGACTTTGACTGGACTATTTTCTTACATGATGTCGAAAAAACAGAAAAATTTGTCTTTTTGTTGTTAGTATTCAGCATGTCCATGACCTGTCTCTTAGTTCTGTTTTGGCGAGGTGTTGAAGAGCTTTCTCTAAGAAAAATGCAGACTAATCTCAAGCGTTTATTAGCAGGGAAAGAAGTGGTTCAGCTTGCAGATCCAGATTTGGATGCCAGTTTCAAGTCCTTGTCAGGTAAACTTAATCTTTTGACAGAAGCTCTTCAAAAAGCAGAAAATCAGAGTCTTGCTCGGGAAGAGGAAATCATTGAGCAGGAAAGAAAGCGGATTGCTAGGGATTTGCACGATACAGTCAGTCAGGAGTTGTTTGCGGCCCACATGATTTTGTCAGGTGTCAGCCAGCAGGCTTTGAAATTGGATAGAGAAAAGATGCAGACCCAGTTGCAGAGTGTCACAGCTATTTTAGAAACTGCCCAGAAGGATTTGCGGGTCTTGCTCTTGCACTTGCGACCAGTTGAACTGGAGCAAAAGAGTCTGGTTGAGGGAATCCAAATTCTCTTAAAAGAGCTTGAGGACAAGAGTGATCTCAAGGTTAGTTTCAAGCAAAATGTAACGAAATTGCCTAAGAAAATCGAGGAGCATATCTTCCGTATCCTGCAAGAGTTGATCAGCAATACCCTTCGCCATGCCCAGGCCTCTTGTTTAGATGTCTATCTCTATCAGACAGATTTTGAATTGCAGCTGAAGGTGGTGGACAATGGGATTGGGTTCCAGTTGGGGAGCTTCGATGACTTGAGTTATGGACTTCGTAATATCAAGGAGCGGGTTGAAGATATGGCAGGGGAGGTTCAGTTATTGACAGCTCCCAAGCAAGGGTTGGCAGTTGATATCCGTATTCCCCTGCTCGATAAGGAATGATAAAGGAGTAAAGATGAAAATTTTACTGGTAGATGACCATGAAATGGTCCGATTGGGCTTGAAAAGCTACTTTGACCTCCAAGATGATGTAGAAGTTGTGGGTGAGGCGTCCAACGGATCTCAAGGGATTGACTTAGCCTTGGAATTGCGTCCAGATGTCATTGTCATGGATATCGTCATGCCTGAAATGAATGGAATTGACGCAACTTTGGCCATTCTCAAAGAATGGCCTGAAGCCAAGATTTTGATTGTGACTTCTTATCTAGATAATGAAAAAATCATGCCAGTATTGAATGCTGGGGCTAAAGGTTATATGCTTAAGACATCAAGTGCTGATGAATTACTCCATGCCGTCCGCAAGGTGGCTGCTGGCGAGTTGGCCATTGAGCAGGAGGTCAGCAAGAAGGTCGAATACCACCGCAATCACATAGAACTACATGAGGACCTGACTGCGCGTGAGCGAGATGTTCTCCAACTCATCGCCAAGGGCTACGAAAATCAGCGTATCGCCGACGAACTTTTTATCTCTCTCAAGACGGTCAAGACCCACGTGTCCAACATTCTTGCCAAACTTGAAGTCAGCGACCGCACCCAGGCGGCTGTCTATGCCTTTCAGCACCACTTGGTGGGGCATGAGGAGTTTTAGATGAGTCTAACAGATTTACTTGAGGAGCTAGAAGCAGCAAAAGATCCTAAAAAAGCAGGGCCTATGGAGGCCTATATGCGCCATCAATTTTCCTTTCTAGGCGTTGCGGCGCCAGAAAGAAATAAACTCTATAAAAAATACTTTCCAGAAGCGAAAAAAACAAAGATTATCGATTGGGATTTTGTAGATATTTGCTGGGAAAAAGAGTCTAGAGAATTCCAGTATGTGGCTGCCAATTATTTGAAAGCCATGCAGTTTTATCTAAAGGACAGCGATTTGCCTAAGCTAGAGCAGTTGGTTGTTACCAAATCTTGGTGGGATACGGTGGATATCCTAGATCGAGTAGTAGGGAGTTTGGTGTATGACAAGTCGGAACTGGAAAAAATAATCCTCCAATGGAGCTTGTCAGACAATATCTGGTTGAGACGTGTCGCTATTGACCACCAGTTGTTGAGAAAAGAGAAGACCAATGTTCAATTACTGGAAAAGATTCTGCTTCATAATTTGAACCAAACAGAATTCTTTATCAATAAAGCCATTGGCTGGGCTCTAAGAGACTACTCCAAAACCAATCCAACTTGGGTAGCAGGCTTCATTGAGAAAAACAAGGAAAGAATGGCTGACCTTAGTATCAAAGAAGCAAGCAAGTACCTCTAGCGTGATTGAAAAGAGCATTCGTTACTTGAAAAAAGTCGCCCATTTATGTTATAATAGACTGTATTTAAAAAATTTTAAGGAGAAATGACAGAATGTCTGTATCATTTGAAAACAAAGAAACAAACCGTGGTGTCTTGACTTTCACTATCTCTCAAGACCAAATCAAACCAGAATTGGACCGTGTCTTCAACTCAGTGAAGAAATCTCTTAATGTTCCAGGTTTCCGTAAAGGTCACCTTCCACGCCCTATCTTCGACAAAAAATTTGGTGAAGAGTCACTTTACCAAGACGTTATGAACGCTCTTTTGCCAAACGCTTATGAAGCAGCTGTAAAAGAAGCTGGTCTTGAAGTCGTTGCACAACCAAAAATTGATGTAACTTCAATGGAAAAAGGTCAAGACTGGGTTATCACTGCTGAAGTCGTTACAAAACCTGAAGTAAAATTGGGTGACTACAAAAACCTTGAAGTATCAGTTGATGTAGAAAAAGAAGTAACTGACGCTGATGTTGAAGAGCGTATCGAACGCGAACGCAACAACTTGGCTGAATTGGTTATCAAAGAAGCTGCTGCTGAAAACGGCGACACTGTTGTCATCGACTTCGTTGGTTCTATCGACGGTGTTGAATTTGACGGCGGAAAAGGTGAAAACTTCTCACTTGGACTTGGATCAGGTCAATTCATCCCTGGTTTTGAAGACCAATTGGTAGGTCACTCAGCTGGTGAAACTGTTGATGTTGTTGTAACATTCCCAGAAGACTACCAAGCAGAAGACCTTGCAGGTAAAGAAGCTAAATTCGTGACAACTATCCACGAAGTAAAAGCTAAAGAAGTTCCAGCTCTTGACGATGAGCTTGCAAAAGATATCGATGAAGAAGTTGAAACACTTGCTGAATTGAAAGAAAAATACCGCAAGGAATTAGCTGCTGCTAAAGAAGAAGCTTACAAAGATGCAGTTGAAGGTGCAGCAATTGATAAAGCTGTAGAAAACGCTGAAATCGTAGAACTTCCAGAAGAAATGATTCACGAAGAAGTTCACCGTTCAGTAAATGAATTCCTTGGAAACTTGCAACGTCAAGGTATCAACCCTGACATGTACTTCCAAATCACTGGAACTACTCAAGAAGACCTTCACAAACAATACGAGGGAGAAGCTGAGTCACGTACTAAGACTAACCTTGTTATCGAAGCAGTTGCCAAAGCTGAAGGATTTGATGCTTCAGAAGAAGAAATCCAAAAAGAAATCGAGCAATTGGCTGCAGATTACAACATGGAAGTTGCACAAGTACAAAGCTTGCTTTCAGCTGATATGTTGAAACATGATATCACAATCAAAAAAGCTGTTGAATTGATTACAAGCACAGCAACAGTTAAATAACCTTAATAAGATAAAAGCCCACCTGATTAGGTGGGTTTTCTTATGCACTATTTTCCAAAAATCTCTTTGAGATCTGCGTCTGTAATCCCAATCATGGCGGGGATGCTGTCCCAGTTTTCTTCGGTTAAGATGTAGGATTGTTCAGAGGTACTTGATGTGACTGTTTCAGAGACCGCTTGTTGCTTTTCTTCAACATTCTCCAATAAATCACTGAAGCGTTCAATCAGATAGGTTTTTCGGGCAGTTCCTATATGCTGGGTGGCATAGTCGAAGGCCTGTAATTCGCCTAGTAAGATAAGCTTGCTTTTGGCGCGTGTAATGGCTGTATAGATGAGATTGCGCTCCAGCATACGTCGGCTAGCACTGGTAATAGGTAGGATGACAACAGGGAACTCACTTCCCTGAGACTTATGGATACTCATGGCATAGGCCAAGCGAATCTTGTACCATTCGTTACGTGGGTAAGAGACTTCGTTGCCATCAAAATCAATGACAATCTCGTCTTGTTTCGACTCGGTGTATTTACCAGGAATCAGGTCTGTGATAGCTCCTAAATCCCCATTAAAGACATTGATTTCAGCATCGTTGACCAGGTGAATGACCTTGTCTCCCTTACGATAGTGACACTGGGGAGCTTCAAAACTGAGTTGATCTTTTTGTGGTGGATTGAGCAGGTCTTGCATGAGCTGATTGATAGCGTCAATCCCTGCAGTTCCTCGATACATGGGAGCCAGAACTTGGATATCACGGGCAGGGATACCACTTCTTAGGGCAGCGTCTAAGATTTTTTCAATCGTAGCTGGAATATGGCCGCTAGTAATTTCAAAGTAGGAACGGTCTGCTTTTTTCTGGGTGAAATCAGTTGGCAGGATACCCTGTCGAATCTGACTAGCTAGGGTGACGATGGTTGATTCTTCGCTTTGTCGATAAATTTTTTCCAAGCGAGTCTGAGGAATCAAGGGAATATGAAGCAGATCCGCTAGAACCTGTCCAGGACTGACAGACGGCAACTGGTCGCTGTCACCCACGATGAGGATCTTGCTGTTAGAAGAGATGTTGGAGAAGAGTTGGTTGGCCAGCCAAGTATCCACCATAGAAAATTCATCCACGATAATAAAGTCGGCATCTAGATAATCTTCCAGATGACTGGTGTCATCGTCACCTGTCATTCCCAAATGGCGGTGTATGGTCGCGCTTGGCAAACCTGTCAATTCATTCATGCGCCGAGCGGCTCGTCCAGTTGGAGCAGCAAGAAGAATCGGCAGATTGCTTTTTTTCCTTAGGTCAAGTCCTTCTAAGAGGGCATAAACAGCGATGATACCATTGATAACAGTTGTCTTACCAGTACCAGGTCCACCTGTTAGGATAAAGACCTTGTTCTGGATAGCGTCGCAGATAGCCTGTTTTTGAATGCTATCATACTCAATTCCCAGCTCTTCCTCGACAGTAGTGATATGTTTTTGAACGGTTTTTAAATCCTGGCTCTTCTGTTTTCCTTTTTCAAGGATACGAACCAAGTGACTGCGGATGCCTTCCTCAGCGAAAAAGAGGCTATTATCAAAGATTTTGGTATCAATCTGCTGAACCTTGTCTTCTTCGATGAGGTAGGAGAGCTCTTGAGCTACTTGGCTGGGATCCAGTTCCACGGGACGGGAAGACTCAAGGAGAGTTAGGGTTTGTTCCAGCAAATCCCGTGCTTCAACATAGGTATCCCCTGTTTCCATACAGGCCTGAAAAAGACTGTGAACTAGACCGGCGCGGAAACGTTCAGGAGCCTGACTTTCGATGCCTAGTTCTTCCGCTAATTGGTCAGCAATGGTAAAGCCCAAACCCTTGATATCCTCGACCAACTGGTAGGGATAATTTTCAACCACATCAAGGGTTTCTTCTTTGTAAAAGTCTTGAATCTGAAAGGCTAGTTTGTTGGGAATGCCGTAGTTGGCTAGTTTGGCCAAAACCATCTCCGTTCCGTAGTTGAGACGGAGAGTGGAGACGAAAGCCTCGCGATTTTTGGCAGATAGTCCTGCAATGCCTTCTAGCTTTTCTGGGTGTTGCAGAATTTCGTCAATGGTATTGTCGCCATAGGTATCCACGATTTTCTGAGCTGTCTTGAGACCAATTCCCTTGAAATGGCTACTTGAAAAGTACTTGACCAAGCCCTTGCTAGTTGGTTTTGCTCTTTCATACCGGCTGATTTGCAGTTGCTCCCCATACTTGGAGTGCTGGACAATTTGTCCCCAAAAAGTATAGTCTTCTCCCTCAATCACATCAGCCATGGTGCCCGTGACAATGATTTCAAAATCATCAAAATCCTCTGCGTCCGTATCGTCGATTTCTAGGAGAAGGATGCGATAAAAATTGCTGGGATTTTCAAAAATAATCCGTTCAATGGTTCCTGAAAAATAAACTTCCATAAAATTCCTTTGTATGAATAGGTGAGAGTTGGGTGTGTTTTTATTATAGTCAATAAACGATCACTTCTCACGATAGAAGAAGAGGCTGAGATTGGTGATTCTCGGCCTCTTAGGTTTCTTAAAATGTTCCGATACGGGTGATTGGCCAGAAGCGGAATTTAGCTTCCCCTGTGATATCTTTTGCTTTGAAGGTACCTACGTGGCGGCTGTCGCTCGAAACCAAGCGGTCATCTCCGAGGAGAAGGTATTCTCCTTCTGGAACAGTAAAGCTAAAGTTGGTATTGTAGTTGACATCAACTGTGAAGGCTTGAGCTTTTTGAGCGATACTTCTAAAGAAGGTTCCTTTATTTCCTTCAAATCCCTTACCTGAGTAGGTGCTTTGGAGTTTGTCATCCTTGAAACGTTTGATGTAGTCAGCTAGGTAAGGTTCATCTGTCTCTTTGTCATTGATGTAAAGTTTATCATTTTCGTAACGGATGGTATCGCCAGGCATTCCGATGACACGTTTGACAATGTCCTTATTTCCATCTTCCTCATGGGCAACCACGATATCAAATCGGTCAATAGGTAGGTGTTTGACAACAAAGAGGATTTCACCATCCGCTAGGGTAGGATCCATGGAATGCCCTTCTACGCGAACATTGCTCCAAAAAAAGATACGACTTAAAGCTAGTAATGACAGAATTAGGAGGAACAATCCCCACTCTTTTAAGAAATTTTTAAATGAATTCATAACTTACCTTTCTAAGCGTTTTTTCGCTTTTTCAGTATTTTTAAAGTGTAGTTTGGCGCAGAAGTTGAGTCCCTGCATACCATAGGCTTGCAAAATCTGGCTAGCCACCTTATCAGAAGCCGTTCCAGCTCCACTTGGAAGTTGATAGCCCAGTTCTCGTCCCAGATTTTCAAGATTTTCCAGAAAGAGGTCACGCGCAATGATAGAAGAAACTGCGACAGCCAAGTATTTGCCCTCAGCCTTTTCTTCTAAGCTGATAGGCTTGCTGAAACGATTGGCCTCTTGTGCCAAGTACTTGTCATAATTTTTAGCACTGGTAAAGGCATCAATCACAATTTTCTCAGGCTGAATACCTTTTTGAAGGAGGAGATAGATAGCCTGATTATGGAGGGCAACCTTAACCGAAACAGCGTTGTAGCGGTCTCCGATGACCTCGTTGTACTTGCTTGGTGAGAGAAGCAGTGCCTGGTGCTGGATTTTTTCTTTGAGGATAGGGGCAATCTGACGGATCTTTTGGTCGGTCAGTGTCTTGGAATCCCCCACACCTAGTTTTCGCAAGAAGTCATGCTGGTCAGGTGTGACAAAGGAAGCCACAACTGCAAGTCCACCAAAGTAGGAACCATTTCCCACCTCATCCGTCCCAATCAAAGGAAGATTTTGTCCGCTGTTTTCCTCTAGAACTTGATAGCCAAAGAAACTGGCGTACTTCTCAGCTCCTTCACCCTGAAGCAAGACCTTTCCAGAAGTATAGATAGAAACGGTTGCCTGAGGTAGTCGCAAAAAGTAGCGAATATAGGGATTCTTGCTGGGAGCCAGACTTGTTTGATAGTGTTCAAGAAAAGCCTGAATCTCCTTTTCGCTTGGTGTGAGTGTTATACTTGCCATAGTTTCTATTGTACCATAAAAGAAGGCAAATTTGTAAAAACTGACAAAATTAGCGAATTTTGGTATAATATCGTGAGGTGAATTTTATGGCAAATCTAAATCGATTCAAATTTACATTCGGGAAAAAATCATTAACCTTGACAACCGAGCATGATAATCTCTTTATGGAGGAAATCGCCAAGGTTGCGACAGAAAAATACCAAGCAATTAAAGAACAAATGCCTAGTGCAGATGATGAAACAATCGCTCTTTTGTTGGCAGTTAACTGTTTGTCAACTCAGCTCAGCCGTGAGATTGAATTTGACGATAAGGAGCAAGAATTAGAAGAACTCCGTCACAAGCTTGTGACTTGCAAGCAAGAACAGAGCAAGATTGAGGATCCCTTATGATTTCACTCCTTCTTCTATTGGTCTTGGCTTGGGGATTTTATATCGGCTATCGGAGAGGCCTGCTCTTACAGGTTTATTACCTGATTTCAGCTATGGCATCGGCTTTTGTGGCTGGCCAGTTTTATAAGGGGCTAGGAGAGCAATTTCATTTGCTGGTCCCTTATGCAAATCCGCAGGAAGGTCAGGGAACTTTCTTTTTCCCATCGGATCAACTCTTTCAGTTGGATAAGGTCTTTTACGCAGGGATCGGCTATTTGCTTGTATTTGGGATTGTCTATAGCATCGGTCGTTTGCTTGGTCTCCTCTTACACTTGATTCCTAGTAAAAAACTGGGTGGTAAGTTGTTCCAAGTTTCAGCAGGTATTTTGTCCATGTTGGTGACCTTATTTGTCTTGCAAATGGCCTTGACTATCTTGGCAACCATTCCCATGGCAGCTATTCAAAATCCTCTTGAAAAAAGTATCGTCGCAAAACACATCATCCAGAGCATACCAGTAACAACTAGTTGGCTCAAACAAATCTGGGTGACAAATTTAATCGGATAAAAAGGGCAGGAGTTTTCCTCGCCCTTTGTTTACAGATTTGACTCGAATCTATCAGAATGTAAAAAGCTACCACACCTAGACATTCAAAGACAAGGAAATAAAGATGAATAAGAAAATATTAGAAACATTAGAGTTCAATAAGGTCAAGGCCTTGTTTGAACCCCATTTGTTGACCGAGCAGGGCTTGGAGCAATTGAGACAGCTGGTTCCTACTGCCAAAGCAGATAAAATCAAACAGGCTTTTGCTGAGATGAAGGAAATGCAGGCTCTTTTCGTCGAGCAACCACATTTTACCATTCTCGCAACCAAGGAAATTTCAGGAGTCTGCAAGCGGTTGGAGATGGGAGCAGACCTCAATATTGAGGAGTTCCTACTCTTGAAGCGCGTGCTTCTTGCTAGCCGAGAACTGCAAAGTTTTTATGCTAATCTGGAAAATGTCAGCTTGGAAGAATTAGCCCTATGGTTTGAGAAATTACATGATTTTCCGCAATTACAAGGAAATCTACAAGCCTTTAATGATGCAGGTTTTATTGAAAATTTTGCCAGTGAAGAATTGGCGCGAATCCGTCGAAAAATCCATGATAGCGAGAGTCAGGTACGCGATGTCTTGCAAGACTTGCTCAAGCAAAAAGCGCAGATGTTGACAGAAGGGATTGTTGCCAGCAGAAATGGACGTCAGGTTTTACCAGTCAAAAACACCTACCGCAATAAGATTGCAGGTGTCGTTCATGATATTTCTGCTAGTGGAAATACCGTCTATATCGAACCCCGTGAGGTGGTCAAACTGAGCGAAGAAATTGCCAGTTTGCGAGCAGATGAGCGCTATGAAATGCTTCGCATTCTCCAAGAAATTTCTGAACGTGTCCGCCCTCATGCGGCTGAAATTGCCAATGATGCTTGGATTATCGGTCATCTGGACTTGATTCGTGCCAAGGTCCGCTTTATCCAAGAAAGGCAAGCAGTCGTTCCTCAGCTGTCAGAAAATCAAGAGATTCAACTGCTCCATGTCTGCCATCCATTGGTCAAAAATACAGTTGCAAATGATGTCCATTTTGGTCAAGATTTAACAGCGATTGTCATTACAGGTCCCAATACGGGTGGGAAGACCATCATGCTTAAAACTCTGGGATTGACGCAGGTTATGGCTCAATCCGGTTTGCCGATTTTGGCAGACAAGGGAAGTCGTGTTGGTATTTTTGAAGAAATCTTTGCTGATATTGGCGATGAGCAATCTATTGAGCAGAGCTTGTCTACCTTCTCTAGCCATATGACCAATATTGTGGATATTCTTGGCAAGGTCAATCAACATTCGCTCTTGCTCTTGGATGAGTTGGGGGCTGGTACAGATCCCCAAGAGGGAGCTGCCCTTGCCATGGCTATTCTGGAGGACCTTCGCCTGCGTCAAGTCAAGACCATGGCTACCACCCACTATCCAGAACTCAAGGCCTACGGTATTGAGACAGCCTTTGTGCAAAATGCCAGCATGGAGTTTGATACTGCAACTCTACGTCCGACCTATCGCTTTATGCAGGGTGTTCCTGGTCGAAGCAATGCCTTTGAAATTGCCAAACGTCTGGGCCTTTCTGAAGTTATCGTGGGGGATGCCAGTCAGCAGGTCGATCAGGACAATGATGTCAATCGGATCATTGAGCAGCTGGAAGAGCAGACGCTAGAGAGTCGCAAACGCTTGGACAATATCCGTGAGGTGGAGCAAGAAAATCTCAAGATGAACCGTGCGCTTAAAAAACTTTACAACGAGCTTAATCGTGAAAAGGAAACCGAGCTTAACAAGGCGCGTGAACAGGCTGCTGAGATTGTGGACATGGCCCTAAGTGAGAGTGACCAGATTCTTAAAAATCTCCACAGTAAATCTCAACTCAAGCCCCATGAAATCATTGAAGCCAAGGCTAAACTGAAAAAATTGGCTCCTGAAAAAGTGGACTTGTCTAAAAACAAGGTCCTTCAAAAGGCCAAGAAAAAACGAGCTCCAAAGGTGGGAGATGATATCGTTGTTCTCAGTTATGGACAGCGTGGTACCTTGACCAGTCAACTCAAGGACGGCCGCTGGGAAGCTCAAGTCGGGTTGATTAAGATGACCTTGGAAGAAAAAGAGTTTGACCTTGTTCAAGCTCAGCAAGAAAAGCAAGTCAAGAAGAAACAGGTCAATGTCGTGAAACGAACTTCTGGTCGTGGCCCACAAGCTAGACTGGACCTTCGAGGCAAACGCTATGAAGAGGCTATGAATGAGCTAGATGCCTTTATCGACCAAGCCTTGCTTAATAATATGGCACAAGTTGATATCATCCATGGTATCGGAACAGGTGTCATCCGTGAAGGTGTCACCAAATACCTACAAAGAAACAAGCATGTCAAGAGTTTCGGCTATGCCCCGCAAAATGCTGGAGGCAGTGGTGCGACTATTGTCACTTTTAAAGGATAGCAGTATTCTGGACTTTATAAAGTAAAAACTGTTGAACTAATTTTTACTAATAAACACATTGACAAAAGCCAACATTTTTTGTAAAATAAGAATCAATTAAATACCAACACCGAATGAAGTTTAATAGAAGTGGGGAATCGTTTGATTTTTCATGACTGTAAATGGACGGAACTCTGGAGAGACCGTAAAGGCACCGAAGGGGCAAGGCAGGCAACTGCTCAAACTCTCAGGTAAAAGGACAGAGCTAGGATAGACCGCTTTTTAGCATTTATCTAAGCATTCCAGAGTACATGTATCTTGCATGTGCTCTTTCTTTTGGGGTTGAAAAGATAGGAGAAGGAAATGTTAGAATTGCTTAAATCAATTGATGCTTTTGCTTGGGGCCCACCCCTTTTAATTTTATTGGTCGGAACAGGGATTTACCTAACTGCTCGTCTAGGACTTTTGCAGGTTTTGCGTTTGCCCAAGGCCTTCCAGCTTATTTTTACTAAGGACAAGGGGCATGGCGATGTATCCAGTTTTGCGGCCTTGTGTACAGCCCTAGCAGCGACAGTTGGTACGGGAAATATTATCGGGGTGGCGACGGCTCTCAAGGTCGGTGGACCAGGAGCCCTCTTTTGGATGTGGATGGCTGCTTTCTTTGGGATGGCTACCAAGTATGCGGAAGGACTCTTGGCGATTAAATACCGCACAAAGGACGATCATGGTGCAGTAGCGGGAGGTCCCATGCACTATATCCTTCTAGGGATGGGAGAAAAGTGGCGTCCCCTTGCCATCTTCTTTGCCCTGGCAGGTGTGCTAGTAGCTTTGTTGGGAATCGGAACCTTCACTCAAGTTAACTCGATTACAGAATCTATCCAGAATACAACGACTATTTCGCCAGCTATCACTGCTCTTGTGTTGTCTGTATTTGTAGCGATTGCAGTCTTTGGTGGTCTCAAGTCCATTTCTAAGGTTTCAACTACTGTTGTTCCTTTTATGGCTATTATTTATATTTTGGGAACTCTTACAGTTATTTTCTTTAATATCGGGAAAATTCCTGCCACAATCGCTTTAATTTTGACATCAGCTTTTAGTCCTGTTGCTGCGGTAGGTGGATTTGCCGGTGCTAGCATTCGGATGGCTATTCAAAATGGTGTGGCGCGTGGTGTGTTCTCAAACGAATCTGGTCTGGGTTCTGCTCCCATTGCAGCGGCTGCGGCTAAGACAAATGAACCAGTAGAGCAAGGTTTGATTTCCATGACAGGAACCTTTATTGATACCCTCATTATCTGTACTCTGACTGGTTTGACCATCTTGGTGACTGGTGTTTGGAGTGGTGATTTGAATGGAGTTGCCCTGACTCAGTCAGCCTTCTCAACAGTCTTTTCACACTTTGGACCTGCCCTTTTGACCATCTTCCTTGTACTCTTTGCCTTTACAACGATTCTAGGTTGGAACTATTATGGGGAACGTTGTTTTGAGTTTCTCTTTGGGGTTCGCTTTATCTGGCTCTACCGTGTGGTCTTTGTACTCATGGTCTTGTTGGGGGGATTTATCGAGTTGGATATGGTTTGGATTATAGCAGATATTGTCAATGCCTTGATGGCTCTGCCAAACTTGATTGCCCTCTTAGTCTTGTCGCCGGTCGTTATTGCTGAGACTAAAAAGTATTTTGACAAATAATGAAATCACACAGCTCGTGTGATTTTTTTGCTTTCATAAAAAATTTCTATCAGTGTAATTTAAAATATATATTATACAAGGTATAGAATCTGTGATAGACTAGATTTCAACAACATGAAAAGAGGTTTTATGATGACAACATTTACAATTCATACAGTAGAATCAGCACCAGCAGAAGTGAAAGAGGTTCTTGAAACAGTAGAAAAAGATAACAATGGCTATATTCCCAACCTAATCGGCCTCTTGGCAAATGCACCAACTGCTTTAGAAGCCTACAGAACTGTCGGAGCCATCAATCGTCGCAACAGCCTGACACCCGTTGAGCGTGAAGTGGTGCAGATCACGGCAGCTGTAACTAATGGTTGTGCCTTTTGTGTCGCAGGTCACACAGCCTTTTCAATCAAGCAAATCCAGATGAATGATGATCTTCTGAAAGCCCTTCGCAATCGTACTCCAATCGAAACAGATCCTAAATTAGACACCCTAGCTAAGTTTACTTTGGCAGTTATCAATACCAAGGGGCGTGTAGGAGATGAAGCCTTGGCTGAGTTTTTAGAAGCTGGCTACATTCAACAAAATGCCTTGGACGTGGTTCTTGGGGTCAGCCTAGCCAGCCTCTGTAACTATGCCAACAATTTAGCCAATACACCAATTAATCCAGAATTGCAACCTTATGCTTAATTCATATCTGAGTAAAATGAAGTCTGAAATCAACGGGCTTCGTTTTTTTTATACTCAATGAAAATCAAAGAGCAAACTAGGAAGCTAGCCGCAGGCTGTACTTGAGTACGGTAAGGCGACGCTGACGTGGTTTGAATTTGATTTTCGAAGAGTATTAAGTCCTCATTTAAGCGCTTTTATGATATACTGAAACTAACATGATTATTGGAGGTTAGGATGAAAAAACTCCCCTTGGTATTTTCTGGTTGTTTGCTAGGTTTGGCAGGAGCTGGAAATCTTATTTTAGATACGTTGCCGGCTCTGTCCTATCTTTTTAGTCTGACAGGTTTGATTTTGTGGATTTATTTTCTAATTCTACATCTCTTTAATTGGAAGGAAACCAAGCAAGAATTGACCAAGCCTCCTCTTTTATCAGGAATGGCGACCTTTCCCATGGCTGGGATGATTTTATCTACCTATGTTTTTCGCGTCTTCCCTCATCTTCCTTTGGTAGCGCAAGGGCTCTGGTGGTTTTCATTTCTCTTGGATTTGGCCTTGATTGCTGGTTTCACCATCAAGTTTGCTTGTCCGGGTCGGAGGGTTCATGCAACTCCTAGCTGGACGGTTCTCTATGTGGGAATAGCAGTGGCAGCCTTGACCTATCCTCTGGTAGGCATTATCGAGATTGCCTATGTGACCTTGAGTTTTGGGTTTCTCCTAACCTTCTATCTCTATCCGCTTATTTATAGCGATTTAAAGAAACATCCACTCTCAATAGCCATGCTTGGACAAGAAGGGATTTACTGTGCTCCTTTCTCATTGCTTTTGGCTTCTCTGGTTCGGATTGGAGGAGTCAGTCTACCGACTTGGGTCTTGATTGTCATGCTCTTGGCTTCCCAATCCTTCTTTTTCTTTGTTTTGACTCGCCTACCCAATATTTTAAAACAAGGCTTTCAACCAGCCTTCTCAGCCCTCACCTTCCCAACCATTATCACAGCTACTTCGCTCAAGATGGCTCAGGGAATCTTGAAACTTCCATTTCTGGATTATCTGGTAGTGGCTGAAACCGCTATTTGCTTAATTATTTTAGTCTTTGTATTAGGCGCTTATCTGATTTGGTTACGAAAAAAGGTCTAGCTAGAAATAGCTAAACCTTATTTTTTATGGTTTGATAACTTCAGCTCCACCCATGTATGGACGAAGTGCTTCTGGGATGGTCACAGAACCATCTTCATTTTGGTAGTTTTCAAGAATAGCAGCCACTGTACGCCCAACTGCAAGTCCAGAACCGTTCAAGGTATGGAGTAATTTCACCTTGCCATCTGCTTCATCACGGTAACGGATTTGGGCGCGACGGGCTTGGAAATCTTCTGTATTTGAACAACTTGAGATTTCACGGTAGGTATTTTGTGCTGGAATCCAAACTTCCAAGTCGTAAGTTTTAGCAGCTGAGAAGCCCATATCTCCTGTAGAGAGAGCAACGACACGGTATGGAAGGTTAAGTTTTTGAAGGATATTTTCAGCGTTGGCTGTCATTTTTTCCAATTCTTCGTAAGATTCTTCTGGTTTGGCAAATTTAACCATTTCAACCTTGTGGAATTGGTGCAAACGAATCAAGCCACGAGTATCACGACCAGCTGAACCAGCCTCAGAACGGAATGAAGGACTCATAGCAGTGAAGTAGATTGGCAGGTCTTTACCATCAAGGATTTCATCACGGTAGTAGTTTGTCAGAGGAACTTCAGCTGTAGGAATGAGGACATAATTGCTGTCGCTCAATTCAAAAGTATCTTCCTTGAATTTTGGATATTGACCAGTACCAAACATAGAGTCATGGTTAACCATGTAAGGTGTGATGACTTCAGTGTAGCCTTCTTTTCCATGTTCATCCAACATAAAGTTATAGATAGCACGTTCCAAACGAGCACCGAGTCCTTTATAGAAGAGGAAGCGAGCTCCTGTTACCTTGCCACCGCGTTCCCAGTCAAGGATACCAAGATCTTCACCAAGATCCCAGTGAGCTTTTGGCTCGAAATCGAACTCGCGTGGAGTGCCCCAACGGCGAACTTCCACATTGTCATCTTCGTCAGCTCCAACAGGAACGCTGTCAGCTGGAATGTTTGGAAGAGTAGTGGCAAATTCTGTCAATTTAGCATCGATGTCTGCCAATTCAGCGTCCAAAGCTTTGACTTCAGCAGATAGAGTTTGCATGGCAGCAATCTTGTCATCTGCATTTTCCTTGTTGCGCTTAGCTTGGGCAATCTCAGCAGAAACTGTGTTACGTTCTGCTTTGAAAGTTTCAACCTTGACCAAGATGTCACGACGTTTAGCATCGATTTCTTTCATCTCATTTAAGACAGCAGCATCTACACCACGTGTAGCCAATTTTTCTGCGACAGCATCAAAGTCTGTACGAATACGTTTGATATCTAACATAAGAACTCCTTTATGAAAAAAGCACACCTGACAAAGCGTTGGAGTGGCAGGGCCACGGTTCCATCCAACTTCACAGGTGTGCACTTGATTGTGTATGCAATTGTTACTAACGGTAGAATTTCACCTATCCCTCCTATCTGCTCGCAGCACCCGCAGACTTTCTGAAAGAAGAAGATAACCTACTTATCCGTTGCTATGATTATACTAAAGTTTCTACTTTTTTGCAAATAGATTTTTAAATTTTTGACTAATGGTTTGAATCAGGGTCGGAAGTTTGACGACCTTGTCATTGCCCAGTTTTTCGCGAGCAATTTTAAGAATGGCACCTGAGTCTTTTGAAGCAAAGAGGAATTTTCCTCTGTCTGTAAAGACTTCGAAGTGGCGACTGATTTTGCGACCAGTGACATTAGCTCCAATTTGGTTGATATGTCTCCAAGGAATTTGGATAAATTGTTCGACGTTGACATCTGGGTAAAATTCAAGAGCCTGATCCCCAATAAGAAATTTCCCAACTTTCCCAGCTATAGAGAGATAGGAAGTGCCTGTCGTATTGAGGAGCACTGTTTTGTTAAGTGATTGAGCCATGCTTAGTCTTCCTTACTTTCTCCAAAAAAGGCATTGTAGAGGGCTTTAATAGCTGCTTTCTCTTGGTCCTTATGGACAACAAACATGATAGACACTTCACTAGAACCTTGAGACATCATCTGGATGTTGATCTTATTTTCAGATAAAGCACGTGTCGCAGTAGCAGTTACTCCGATATGGCTCTTCATTTTTTCTCCAACAATCATAATGATTGAAAGGTCGTGTTCGATTTCTGCATGGTCTACTTCAGCCTTTTGAACCAACTGACGAAGGATTTCTTCTTCCTTGATAGGAGTTAGTTCGCGAGAACGGAGGATGATTGAAAGATCGTCGATACCTGTTGGCATATGTTCCCAACCGATGTTAAGATCTTCAAGGATTTGCAGAACCTTGCGTCCAAATCCAACCTCACGGTTCATGAGGTATTTAGACATGTTGATGCTGACAAAGCCTGAGTCACCAGCAATTCCCACAACTGGGAATTCATCACTACTGTGTTTTAGAACGATACGAGTACCTGGATGGTCAGGGTTGTTGGTATTCTTGATAACTAGAGGAATTTTTCCACGGTAGGCAGGAAGAAGGGCTTCGTCATGAAGGACTGAGAAGCCTGCATAGGCCAACTCACGCATTTCACGGTAGGTCAACTCAGGAATCGAGTGTGGTTGGTGGATAATACCAGGGTGGGCTGCAAAGATACCATCAACATCTGTAAAGTTTTCATAGAGGTCAGCCTTAACACCTGCAGCAATGATAGAACCTGTAATGTCTGATCCTCCACGTGAGAAGGTACAGATTTGATTTTCCTTGGTAACTCCAAAGAAACCAGGAATGACAAGGACTTCATTTGCATTTGTCAATTCTTCAATCTTGTCATAACTTGATGGAATGATGCGAGCGTGACCAGGTTCACTTGTGACCACAATACCAGCTTCTCTAGGGTGCACATAGCGTGCATCGATCCCGTTTTGATTAAAGTAGGCGGCAATCAATTTAGCATTGTTATTTTCACCGGCTGCTAGGAAAGTATCGTAGAGAAATTCGTTTTCTTCGATAGGAAGAGTAGCTAAGGCGCGAATACTTTTTGAAATTTTTTCTAGCACAGTTGGTTTAAGACCTAGTTCACTAACCATAGCAGCATAGCGGTCGATAATCCAGTTTTGGCTCTTGCTAATATCGTTACCAGCAACATAGTCGCGGTAGTATTTAATCAAGGCATCCGTAACCTTAGTATCTTCAGCATTGCGTTTACCAGGCGCAGAAACGACGACAAAACGACGCTCTGAATCGCTTTTGACGATGTTTAAAACTTTTTCTAATTGACTAGCAGAGGCAAGAGAGCTACCTCCAAATTTAACAACTTTCATAAGAACTCCTAAAGTAAGTATTTTATACGATTATAGCAGAAAGAAAGCCTTTTTTCAATGAAGAAAATAAGATGCGTTCTAGTATAAAGCGAGCCTTTCTAATCGGCTGAGACACTTTCAGTTGATTTTTTCTTGCTTTCTGATTTTAAAAAAGATATACTTTGAAAATAAAATAATTTAACCAGCTTATAAAATAAAAAGGAGTTCAAATGGAACACATTATTTATCAGCTTGAAGAGGATTTGGCAATCCTTACCTTGAATCGTCCTGAGGTCGCGAATGGTTTTCATATTCCTATGTGTGAGGAGATTTTAGAAGCTCTGACTTTGGCAGAAGAGGATCCGGCTGTGCATTTTGTCTTAATCAACGCGAATGGCAAAGTCTTTTCAGTTGGGGGAGATTTGGTAGAGATGAAGCGAGCAGTCGATGAGGATGATATTCCATCATTGACAAAAATCGCAGAATTGGTCAATACTATTTCTTATAAAATCAAGCAAATTGCTAAACCTGTCTTGATGGAGGTTGATGGGGCTGTTGCAGGTGCCGCAGCAAATATGGCTGTTGCTGCAGATTTCTGTCTGGCAACGGATAAGGCTAAATTTATCCAAGCCTTTGTTGGAGTTGGCTTGGCTCCGGATGCAGGAGGAATTCATCTCTTGAGTCGAAGTATTGGTGTGACGCGTGCTGCTCAATTAGCCATGACAGGTGAGGCTTTGTCCGCAGAAAAAGCTCTGGAGTGGGGTCTTGTTTATCGGGTCTCTGAAGCTGATAAACTTGAAAAGACGAGAGAACAGCTTCTTAAAAAATTGAGACGCGGGTCAGCTAATTCCTATGCTGCCATCAAGAAGTTGGTTTGGGAGAGTCAATTTAAAGACTGGCAAGATTATGCTGCTTTAGAACTGAACCTACAGGAATCACTAGCGAAAACAGAGGATTTCAAAGAAGGAGTTCGGGCTCATTCGGAAAGAAGACGACCTAAATTTACAGGAAAATAAAAAAATACTTGCACCATTCTTTGAACTTTGATATAATTCTTTTGTCAAATGTTTTGATTCTAAAAGTTTTTTTGAAAAGGAGGGAAGGAAAGATTGGACTACCAACGAATTAATGAATATTTAACATCTATATTTAACAATGTCC
>CAUQXM010000006.1:0-52384 GCA_963522215.1 uncultured Streptococcus sp.
CAGGTGGGGAACAAGCCAAGGTTCGTTTCTGTCTCTTGATGAATCGTGAAAACAACGTTTTAGTGCTGGACGAGCCGACCAACCATTTGGATGTGGATGCCAAGGATGAACTCAAACGTGCTCTTAAAGAATACAAGGGATCTATTCTTATGGTCTGTCACGAACCAGACTTCTATGAAGGCTGGATGGATCAAATCTGGGATTTTAATAATTTAACTTAAGAATGAGAGTAAAAAGAAATACAGTACCGAATGTGGGTACTGTATTTTTTAGGTTTTTATGATTTAAAATCGTAGTCTTTCACCACTTCGATGCTATCGATAGTAATAGCAGTAGTTGGCTTGTCTTTTTCATCTTTTTCGGCTTTAGCAATTTTATCTACAACATCCATACCGTCAATCACTTGACCAAAGACTGGGTGTTTGCCATCTAGACTAGGGTTTCCCCCTTCTTTATAGGCTTCGATGATTTTCTTTGGATACTTGCTTGTAGGGAGTTTAGCAGAGGTATCTGTAGAGTTTTGGTTGATGAAGAACTGGCTACCATTGGTGTTTGGTTGACCAGTATTAGCCATAGAAAGTGAACCACGGATATTATAAAGATAAGGAGAAATCTCGTTTTTAAAACCAGTTCCCTTGTCTTTTGTCTTATCCTTGTCATGCCAGATGGACTGACCGCCTGTACCGTCCCCTTTTGGATCTCCAGTCTGGACCATAAAGCCATCGATAACACGGTGGAAGGTAATACCGTTATAGTAGCCTTCTTTGGCATGAGTGAGGAAATTTTCAACCGCTAGAGGAGCGAGTTTAGGGAAGAGCTTAATACGAATATCACCTTGGCTTGTGTGGAGAATCACTTCAGCTTCGTCTTCAGCAACTTCTTTAGATAGTTGTGGGAAATTGGCGTTTTCGTTTGTCAAAGCATCATTTAACTCCTTGGCAGATTGGGCAGCTGCTTTGGAGCTTTCCTCAGCGGCCAAGCTAGAATCTACATAGTCATCACCACGCAAACTACGTTGGATGTTGCTACATCCAGCTAGGGCTACAGTAGACAGTAAAAAAAGGGTTGCTAGTTTTTTCATTCTATTCCTCTCAAAAATTCATTTCTATCATTGTACCCTAAAAGGAAGGGGATTTCAAATATTAGTGACAAGGTAGTTTTAGAGGAGCCAACCAGAAAGTAGCTTGCTTAGGTGCAACAATGCCATAAGTGTACTCAAAGTATTTAGGGAACCAGATCTTAAGAGAGCTCGTAAAGTATCACAATTAGTAAACGTTAATTCGAAAGAATTACTATATTTTAAAAGAGTACATTTTCAAAGGATTTTTTCTTTTGGATTCAATTCCTAATTAATCAATGAACTTAATACTAGGTCTCGAAAAGAATTATGCTTCCTCTTTCTGTCTGAGTTCAAAGAGGTCTTCTACTTTCAGATTAAAAACTTGAGCAATTTTAAGAGCCATTTCCAGAGAAGGATTGTAACGGTTATTTTCCAAGTGCAGAATTGTCTCGCGTCGCATGCCGATGAGGTCGGCTAACTCCTGCTGGGTCATGCCTGTAGACTCACGAACAGATTTGAGATTAGTAATAATATTGCTTTCTTTGGCCATGCTTATCCTCTCCGTTCCAAGATAAGATAGACAACCGCAAAGATGCAAATCAAGGCAGCTATGCTAATAAATATTTGGCCCATGTAAAGAGTGAGAGCCCCCATATACCCAATGATAACTGCTAGGATCATCAGTGCGCCTAGTATAAAAACAAACATCAAGCTAGTTGCCTTTGCTAAATTAGCATAAAAGCGTTCGTCCGGAGTTTCCTTGACATTTTTCAAACAGAAAAAAACAAATAAAATCACTTCAATAACGAGGCCAATTCCCAAAATCCATTCTTTAATACCAGAACTTACGCTTGGGGTCGCAACCCAAATCCCTACTGTATAAAAAATGCTTGCTGCAAACACAAGTATCGTGTAAAGCTTAGCAGACAAGTCAAAAATAGTCTTTTCCTTACCTTTCTGACTCTTATGTAGCCAGCTACAAATAGCTACAATTTGACCTGACACTGAAATACCAGTAATAACTAACTTGGGTCCCCAACTAAGATTAGAACCAAATAAAACAATAAAATCAATAAAGAGAGCTACGGCAATCATTGCAATGAGGCCACGCATTTTTTGACTTTTTTTCATGATAGACTCCTTTTTTGTGTTATAAATATATAACACTTAAATTTTATGTTATAAATATATCACATTTAAATTTAGAAAGCAAGAATTTATGTGCCAAGATGGCAGTTATTTGAAAAAATTTTTTAATAAAAGTCCTCGCTAGTCAAACAACTAAAGAATTCTTTGAAGCAATGCATCGGATTTGGTTTGGATAGTTTCGTTAATAATATTTGATGATAAAAAATTTTTGGAAAATCTAGATACTGTATGAATCTCTACTTTTTTTCTTAGACTGTTATAAAGTCTGTCAGAATAAGCGTTATAGGTGTAGAAGTTAATTTTTACAGAACTAAATTATTCCCCTATTTAGAATCTATTAATTCATATTTTATAAATTAATTAGTAGATATCATTCTTAAAATCCTTGATATTTCGTTTGGGAACAGGCTTGAGATTTAGAAGCCAAGTATCCAAATCTCGTTCAGGAGAGATGAAGGGTTTGACTTGGTGTTCTTTATAAAATGTTTCTAAAATAGTATTTATGACATTCTCTTTCTGATTTTTCTTTAAAAGTATAACAAATTTCTAAATGGTTTAAAAAATTCATAGTCTGTCAAGTTTTTTTCTTGACACCTGTTAGAAATCTGCTATAATAGAACATGTGCTAAATAGCTCAGCTATTTCACCGAAATAAAAAATAAGAAAAGAGACTTTAAAAATGGCAGTTAAAATCCGTTTGACTCGTATGGGTTCTAAGAAAAAACCTTTCTACCGTATCAACGTAGCAGATTCACGTTCACCACGTGACGGACGTTTCATCGAAACAGTTGGAACTTACAACCCACTTGTTGCTGAAAACCAAGTAACTTTGAAAGAAGACCGCGTTCTTGCATGGTTAGCTGATGGAGCTCAACCTTCAGATACAGTTCGCAACATCCTTTCAAAAGAAGGCGTATTGAAAAAATTCCACGATTCTAAATTCTCAAAATAAGTTTAAAGTAGGTTGACAGATGGATACGATTGAAAATCTCATTATTGCGATTGTGAAACCCTTGATTTCACAACCAGATGCCTTAACTATCAAGATTGAAGATACACCAGAGTTTTTGGAATATCATTTGGATCTTGATCAAAGCGATGTGGGTCGTGTAATCGGTCGTAAGGGTCGCACTATTTCTGCGATAAGAACGATTGTCTACTCTGTCCCAACTGAAGACAAAAAAGTAAGAATCGTTATTGACGAAAAATAAGAAGGGCGGGACGAATGTCTCGCTTTTTTTGCAAGGAGAAAGAATGAGAGATTTAACAGTTAGACAACTAGAAGAATATTTACTTGACCATTACCGACAATCTAGAACAGAAGAAGGGCTTTTTATTAAGCTAGTAGAAGAAGTCGGAGAAGTTGCTGAGGTTTTAAATGGACGCTCTGGTCGAAAAGAAGGAGTTCAAGATTCGAACGAGGAACTAGCAAAAGAACTGGCTGATATCATTCACTACACCGTCGCAATCGCAGCCATCAACCATATTGACCTTACCAAGACTATCTTTGAGAAAGATAAGACTGCAGCCATTAAGTACCAACATGAGCGTGATTTGGAAGGATTTTTGAAGGGGAAGTAAAGGTATTGTCCTCTTCCTCCAACTTGAGAAAATCCTTGGAACATGATAAAATAAAGAATAAGGATTTTTAATAATTCATTATATAGAATGAGTGGATTTCTTTATGAAGAGGTTTGAAGTATCTACAGAAATTGGTAGTCTCTCTGTTACTTATCAAAAGCAAAAGAAAATGCTAGTTTGTTTAAGTGGCGCAGGTTTGCTAGCAAGTTATGAAAATTTTTCACTTATACTTGAAAAACTTCCTCCTACAATTGGTTATTTGACAATTGATTTTCCGAACACAGGTAGGAGTCCGGTTCATGACCAAGCTGGAAAAAATCTAGATAATCTTGCAGATGCGGTTTATGAAGTACTTGAAGAATTAGGGATTTCTGAATATATACTTTGTGTACATAGTTTGAGTGGAATTTTAGCTTGTAAATTGCTCAACAAACCAATTAAGTGTCAGGCTTTAGTAGCAATGGAACCGACAACTAAAAAAGTCATGTTTGCTGATTTTTCAGAAAATCCTTATCCAGAAATGGAAGAGCAGATGAGGCTGATTGACGAGTGTGGTCCTGAACTTTATTTTAAGAACTTAACTCAAGCCACATTTAGCCCTGAAATTAATAAAGAAATCTGGGAAATAATGCAAGAAAAAGGCTCAGAATTGGAAAATCAAGATCCAGGATTTCAGATATCTGGAGAGATTACTGAGGAAGATTTTGAGAATGTATCTATAGAATCTTATATCCCTGTGTTTATTTTTTGTCAGGCTTATAGAGAAAAAGAGTACAGAGAATCAGAATATTGGACTTCCAATACTAAACTCATTTTAGGAGGGAATAACCATTATTTACAATGGTCAGAATCAGAAAAAATTGCGACTATTATTCGAGAATTGTCAGAATAAGATGGAAAGAAGGAGACTATAGGAGACAAGATGAACTACTTTAATGTTGGGAAAATCGTCAATACGCAGGGGTTGCAGGGTGAGATGCGAGTCTTGTCTGTGACGGATTTTGCAGAAGAACGGTTTAAAAAAGGGGCTGAGCTTGCCTTGTTTGATGAAAAAGATCAGTTTGTCCAAACGGTGACCATTGCTAGCCACCGTAAGCATAAGAATTTTGATATTATCAAATTCAAAGACATGTACCATATCAATGCTATCGAAAAGTACAAGGGATACAGTCTCAAGGTTGCTGAGGAAGATTTGAATGACCTAGACGATGGTGAATTTTATTATCACGAGATTATCGGTTTGGAAGTCTATGAGGGTGATAACTTGATTGGAACCATCAAGGAAATCCTGCAACCAGGTGCCAACGATGTCTGGGTGGTCAAGCGAAAAGGCAAGCGTGATTTGTTATTGCCTTATATCCCACCAGTGGTTCTCAATGTTGATATTCCAAATAACCGCGTCAATGTGGAAATCTTAGAAGGGTTAGACGATGAAGATTGATATTTTAACCCTCTTTCCAGAGATGTTTTCTCCACTGGAGCACTCAATTGTTGGAAAGGCTCGAGAAAAAGGGCTCTTGGATATCCAGTATCATAATTTTCGAGAAAATGCTGAAAAGGCCCGCCATGTAGACGATGAGCCCTACGGAGGTGGTCAGGGGATGTTGCTACGAGCACAACCTATTTTCGATGCCTTTGACGCTATTGAAAAGAAAAATCCGCGCGTTATTCTCCTCGATCCAGCTGGAAAGCAGTTTGATCAGGCTTATGCTGAGGATTTGTCCAAAGAAGAGGAACTGATATTTATCTGTGGTCACTACGAGGGTTATGATGAGCGTATTAAGACCTTGGTGACAGATGAGATTTCCCTGGGCGACTATGTCTTGACTGGTGGAGAGTTGGCGGCTATGACCATGATTGATGCGACGGTTCGCCTGATTCCAGAAGTGATTGGCAAGGAGTCCAGCCACCAAGATGATAGTTTTTCTTCTGGCCTTCTTGAATATCCTCAGTACACACGTCCCTATGATTATCGAGGTATGGTTGTCCCAGATGTTCTGATGAGCGGGCACCATGAAAAGATTCGTCAGTGGCGACTGTATGAGAGTTTAAAGAAAACCTACGAGCGCAGACCGGATTTGCTTGAACATTATCAACTGACAGCAGAAGAAGAAAAAATGCTGGCAGAAATCAAAGAAAACAAAGAATAAAGGAGAAACCTATGCAAGTAATCAAACGTGATGGAGAAATTGCTGAATTTAATCCAGATAAGATTTATCAAGCTATCTTAAAGGCAGCCCAGACTGTCTATGTATTGACAGATGATTTACGTCAAAACCTTGCACAAGTCACTAAGAAAGTGGTTTTGGATTTGGAAGAGGCCAAGGTGGAACGTGCTACCATTAGCATGATTCAGTCTTTGGTTGAACATCGTTTATTGGGTGCAGGTTACATTACCATTGCAGAACACTACATTTCCTATCGTCTACAACGTGACTTGGAAAGAAGTGGTTATGGAGATCATATCGCAGTTCATTTACATTTTGAACAAATTCGCTAAGAAAAAAGAGTGGGATGAAGCAACTACATCTCACTCTTTCTTAAATCTATTTTTTTGGGCTGTTTGGACAGTTGAAGGGACAAATCGTAGGCGTTGAATATCGCTTATGCGGATAATACGGGTCACATTTTTGGCAAAATTTTTCACGATAATTTGCTGGCGTTGCTGATCGTATTTGATGATGTCACCTGTAAAACTTGTCTCTGACAAGATAAGGTGAACAGCGGTTTGTTTCTGGATAGCCTCTTCAATAGTGGCTGTAAGGGAGTTGCTTTCAGTATGGTCAGGTTGATCATGTCCATTTAAAAAGTCATGTATTTTATCTAGAACTTGCTGGAATTTATGTCTCATAGTGGCCTCCCTTCTTTTATATCAATATTATATAAAATTTTCCTAAAATCTACAAGATTTTACGAATAAACTAATGAAAGCTAAAAAAGGAGAAGAAAATGGCAGAATTTACATTTGAAATCGAAGAGCACTTGTTGACTCTTTCTGAAAACGAAAAAGGTTGGACTAAGGAAATCAACCGTGTGAGCTTTAATGGTGCCCCTGCAAAGTTTGATATTCGTGCTTGGAGTCCAGACCATACTAAAATGGGTAAAGGGATTACTCTCTCCAATGAAGAATTTCAAACGATGGTGGATGCCTTTAAAGGCAACTAAGTTTTCAAAATGAAAGAAAAGGATATTGAGTTATGACAACTCAATATCCCTTTTTAGTTAGCAAAGTAAGCCTGATTTTTAAGGCGTTGAAGTAATGGACGGCTAATAAAACTAATAGCAATAATTTTACCAAGATCTGGTATGATAAAGGGAAATACCCCCACAACAAGAGCTTTTTCAAATGGCATTCCAGCTAGGAAATGCAATCCAATGATTCCACCGACAAAGACAAGTGTATCTCCCAAGAGATTTGCTAGAAAAATTCTGACAAAACCACTATCACTGTTAGTTAAAGAAGAGGTAAGTCCAGAATAAACAAGATAAAACCAAAGATAGCCTGCAGTAGGACCAATCAAAGCATGAAATCCAGCTCCACCTCCCGCAAAGACAGGAAGACCGATGGCACCTAGAAGAAGATAGAGTCCAACAGAAAGTACAGCCTCTCTCGGTCTAAAGACAGTAGCAATCAAGCCAATTGCAAAGTTCTGCAGAGTGAAGGGAACAGGTCCAATTGGAAGACTGATTTGTGCTAAAACAGCAATGAGAGCAGCTCCAATAGCAGGGATAGCATAAACGTGAGCTTTTTTCAAAATAGTTAACCTCTTTTCTGATGTATAGTAACTATTATACTCGTAGAGTAATTATTGTCAACCATTTTTTTAAAACAAGGTAACAAAAACTGTAACGGCCGATTTTGCTTACTGGTTAAGGTGGGTAATTGTTTTGTTGATTCGAAAATTATCAAAAAAGAAACCGACACATTTGTATCAGCTTCTTTTATTTTGATTAACGCATAGTTACAAATTCTTCAGATGCAGTTGGGTGAATCGCCACAGTTGCATCAAAGTCTGCCTTGGTTGCTCCCATTTTGATAGCAACAGCAAATCCTTGAATCATCTCATCAACACCATAGCCAATTCCATGAAGTCCGACAACTTTTTCTTCTGAACCAGCTGTGATCAATTTGAAACGTGTTTCTTGACGATTGGAAGTGCAAGCAGAGTACATAGACGTAAAGCTTGATTTATAAACCTTGATTTGGTCTTGACCGTATTCTTTAATAGCTTGCTCTTCGGTCAATCCAACCGTTCCGATAGCAGGGTGTGAAAAAACAACGGTTGGAATAGTTGAGTAGTCCATTTTAGCAGTTGTTTTGCCGTTAAAGAGACGTTCAGACAAAGTACGTCCAGCCTTGATAGCAACTGGAGTTAGTTCTTTTTCGCCTGTTACATCACCTAGAGCGTAGATTCCCTCAACAACAGTATTTTGGTATTCATCCACTTGGATAAAGCCACGTTCGTTCAGAGTTACTCCAGCTTTTTCAAGTTGCAAGCCCTTAACGTTTGGACGGCGACCAGTAGCCCAGATAACTTGGCTAGCTGTGTGACTAGTACCATCTTCGAAATGAATGGTAATGCCTTCAGCAGTTTTTTCTAACTTGGCAGGGACTTTGTGAGTATGAAGTGGCAAGTTTGTTCTTTCCATTTCCTTTACCAAACCTTCAACGATGTAAGAATCAAAACCACGTAAAGGACGGTCACGACGAACAAAGAGATCTGTCTTGACACCAAAGGTGTGGAGTACGCCAGCCAATTCAACGGCAATATAACCCGCGCCTAGAATAGCAACTGACTCTGGCAATTCTTCCCAAGCAAATACATCATCAGAAGAGCCACCTAGTTCAGCACCAGGAATGTTTGGAATACTTGGATGGGCACCAGTAGCAATCACAATATGTTTAGCACGAATCAGTTCACCATTTACGCTGACAGTATGAGAATCTACAAATTCAGCATGGCCTTCAATCAGGTCTACACCGTTGCGTTTAAAACTGCCATCATAAGAAGAACGAGCGCGATCAATGTAGGCTTCACGATTACGACGTAGGGTTGCAAAGTCAAAGTTAAGATCAGTAGTCTTAAAGCCGTAGTCTTCTCCAAATTGATGGAAAGTCTCAGCGATTTGCGCCCCGTACCACATGATTTTTTTAGGAACACAGCCGACGTTGACGCAGGTTCCACCTAGTTTCTTTTCCTCAATAACGGCC
This sequence comes from uncultured Streptococcus sp., assembly GCA_963522215.1. Taxonomy (GTDB): domain Bacteria; phylum Bacillota; class Bacilli; order Lactobacillales; family Streptococcaceae; genus Streptococcus. Next base: position 9,003 of record CAUQXM010000006.1, read on the forward strand.
GCTTTAGCTCCGTGTTCACCAGCACGGTTCATAGTAGCAATTCCTCCGCTACCTCCACCGATAGCAATGATATCATATTCTCTCATTGAAAACTCCTTTGTACTCTTTGAAATAGTAGAGTGTCATTTTTTGATAGTCATATTCTATCTTTTTTTTGATTTGATTGCAAAAATCTGCTACGTTCAAAAAAATTAAAGAAAAGGCTTGCAAAAAAGAAAAATAAAGTGTATTATATAACTAGTACAATGAAAAAAATAAAATCCGAACAATAATTAAATCCTGAAATGTCATTATTTCGTTCTGAACTGTTATTGTTTCAAATTGATAATTTTTGTATAATATTGTTAAGAACTTTAAATCAAAAAGGAGTTTCATTATGAAGAAGAATGGTAAAGCTAAAAAGTGGCAATTGTATGCAGCAATCGGTGCTGCCAGTGTAGTTGTATTAGGTGCTGGGGGGATTTTGCTCTTTAGACAACCATCTCAGACCGCTGTAAAAGATGAGGCTACTCATCTTGTTGTTGCCAAGGAAGGAAGCGTGGCGTCCTCTGTTTTATTGTCAGGGACAGTAACAGCAAAAAATGAACAATATGTTTATTTTGATGCTAGTAAGGGAGATTTAGATGAAATCCTTGTTTCTGTGGGTGATAAGGTCAGCGAAGGGCAGGCTTTAGTTAAGTACAGTAGTTCAGAAGCCCAGGCGGCCTATGATTCAGCGAGTCGAGCAGTTGCTAAGGCAGATCGTCATATCAACGAACTCAACCAAGCGCGAAATGAAGCCACTTCAGCTCCGGCTCCACAGTTGCCAACGCCAGCAGGAGGCGAAGGAGCTGCAGCGCAAACTCCAGCTCCAGTCTCAGGAAATTCAGTGTCATCTATTGATGCACAATTAGGTGATGCTCGTGATGCTCGTGCAGATGCAGCAGCGCAATTAAGCAAGGCTCAAAGTCAGTTGGATGCAATGACGGTTCTCAGTACCTTAGAGGGAACTGTGGTCGAAGTCAACCGTAATGTTTCTAAATCTCCAACTGGAGCTAGCCAGGTGGTAGTTCATGTCGTTAGCAATGAAAACTTGCAAGTTAAGGGGGAACTATCTGAATATAACCTTGCCAACCTCTCTGTAGGACAAGAAGTAACCTTTACTTCTAAAGTTTACCAAGATAAGAGCTGGACTGGTAAGATTAGCTACATTTCTGACTACCCTAAAAACAATGGTGAAGCGGCAAGTGCAGCTACTGCCGCAGCAGGTGGTAATTCTGGTTCTAAATATCCATATACCATCGATGTTACAAGTGAAATCGGTGATTTGAAACAAGGATTCTCAGTAAGTGTTGAGGTCAAGAATAAGAGTAAAGCTATTTTGGTTCCTCTAACAAGTGTTGTGACTGAAAATGATAAGAACTATGTCTGGGTACTTGACGAGCAGAAAAAGGCCAAGAAAGTGGAAGTTGGTTTGGGCAATGCTGATGCAGACAACCAAGAAATCACTTCAGGTCTGACAAATGGAGTCAAGGTCATCAGTAACCCAACGTCTTCTCTAGAGGAAGGAAAAGAGGTGAAGGCTGATGAAGCAACTAATTAGTCTAAAAAATATCTGCAGAAGCTACCGTAATGGTGACCAAGAACTGCAGGTTCTCAAAAATATCAACCTAGAAGTGAATGAGGGTGAATTTGTTGCCATCATGGGACCATCTGGTTCGGGGAAGTCTACTCTCATGAATACGATTGGTATGTTGGATACACCAACCAGTGGAGAGTATTATCTTGAAGGTCAAGAAGTGGCTGGACTTGGTGAAAAACAACTAGCCAAGGTCCGTAACCAACAAATCGGTTTTGTCTTTCAGCAGTTCTTTCTTCTATCCAAACTTAATGCTCTGCAAAACGTAGAATTGCCCTTGATTTACGCAGGAGTTTCGGCTTCAAAACGGCGCAAGTTAGCTGAGGAATATCTGGATAAGGTTGAATTGACTGAGCGTAGTCACCATTTACCTTCAGAATTATCTGGTGGTCAAAAGCAACGTGTGGCCATCGCGCGTGCCTTGGTAAACAATCCTTCTATTATCCTAGCGGACGAACCGACAGGAGCCTTGGATACCAAAACAGGGAACCAAATTATGCAACTATTGGTTGAGTTGAACAAAGAAGGAAAAACCATTATCATGGTAACGCATGAGCCTGAAATCGCTGCTTATGCTAAACGCCAGATTGTCATTCGAGATGGAGTTATTTCGTCTGACAGTGCGCAGTTAGAGAAGGAGGAAAACTAAGATGCAGAATCTGAAATTTGCCTTTTCATCTATCATGGCACATAAGATGCGCTCTTTTCTTACTATGATAGGGATTATCATTGGTGTTTCATCTGTTGTTGTGATTATGGCTCTGGGAGATTCCATGTCTCGTCAGGTTAATAAAAATATGACCAAGTCACAGAAGAATATCCATGTCTTTTTCTCGCCTATCAAAAGCAAAGATGGTTCTTTTACCCAAAAGCAATCAGCATTGACAGTTTCTGGGAAAGAAGAGGAAGTTCCTGTGGAACCACCAAAACCACAAGAAGCTTGGGTCAAGGAGGCTGCTAAAGTTAAAGGGGTGGACAGTTACTATGTAACCAACTCAACAAATACCACCCTGTCTTATAAAGATAAAAAAGTGGAGCGCGCTAGCTTGACAGGTGGGAATATTACCTACATGAAGGCAGTTGAAAATGAAATTGTTGCAGGCCGCAGTCTCATAGCTCAGGATTATAAAGATGTGGCCAGTGTCATTTTGCTAGACCAAGAACTTGCTAATAGCCTGTTTGGATCTGCTCAAGAAGCTGTTAACCAGGTTATAGATGTTGGTGGCTTTAGCTATCGTGTCATTGGTGTCTATACCAGCGATGAGGCCAAGACTGCCAAGACTTTTGGTATTGGTGGACTTCCAATTACAACTAATATTTCTCTTGCCAATAACTTCAATATGGATGAAATTTCTGATATTGTCTTCCGTGTCAATGATACCAGTTTGACACCAACAGTGGGACCAGAATTAGCTAGAAAATTGACCGAGATTGCTGGTCTTCAGCAAGGGGAGTATCAGGTGTCAGATGCGACTGCAGCCTTCCAAGAAGTACAACAAATGTTTGGTTTTATAACTACGATTATTAGTGCCATTGCAGGAATTTCACTTTTTGTTGGAGGAACTGGTGTTATGAACATCATGCTGGTTTCGGTGACGGAGCGTACGCGTGAGATTGGTCTCCGTAAGGCCTTGGGTGCAACGCGTGCCAATATTTTAATTCAGTTTTTGATTGAATCCATGATTTTGACCTTGCTTGGTGGAGTCATTGGTCTAACCATTGCGACAGGCTTAACCGCTATAGCTGGCATACTCTTGCAAGGTTTGATTGCGGGTATAGAAGTGGGAGTATCAATCCCAGTTGCCCTATTTAGTCTTGCAGTTTCGGCTAGTGTGGGTATGATTTTTGGAGTTTTGCCAGCCAACAAGGCTTCGAAACTTGATCCAATTGAAGCCCTTCGTTATGAATAAGTTAAACAAGATGGACACTTGTCTATCTTGTTTTTGTATGGATTCCCTATCGAAAATCATTAAAAATGTGATATAATGAAGTGTTAGAAAAACAGGTTTCATTTGCCTGGAAAGGAAAAATTATGTCTGAAAAGAATTTTTATATTACAACGCCGATTTACTATCCATCTGGTAAACTTCATATCGGTTCTGCCTACACAACCATCGCTTGTGATGTCCTAGCACGTTATAAACGCCTTATGGGTTACGATGTCTTTTATTTGACAGGTCTTGATGAGCATGGTCAGAAAATCCAGCAGAAAGCTGAAGAAGCTGGGATTACACCACAAGATTATGTTGATGGAATGGCAGTTGGAGTTAAAGAACTCTGGCAATTACTCGATATCTCATACGATAAATTTATCCGTACAACGGATGATTACCATGAAAAAGTAGTGGCTCAAGTATTTGAGCGCTTGCTTGCTCAAGATGATATCTATTTGGGTGAATACTCTGGTTGGTATTCAGTCTCAGATGAGGAATTCTTTACAGAAAGCCAGCTTGCAGAAGTTTTCCGTGACGAAGCTGGAAATGTAACTGGTGGTATTGCTCCATCAGGTCACGAGGTTGAATGGGTATCTGAAGAATCATATTTCCTTCGCCTTAGCAAATACCAAGATCGTTTGGTCGAATTTTTCAAGTCCCATCCTGAATTTATCACTCCAGATGGTCGTCTGAATGAAATGCTTCGCAACTTCATCGAGCCAGGTTTAGAGGATTTGGCAGTTTCTCGTACAACCTTTACATGGGGTGTGCCAGTGCCATCTAATCCAAAACACGTTGTCTATGTTTGGATTGATGCCCTTCTTAACTATGCGACAGCACTTGGTTACGGTCAAGACGAACATGGTAACTTTGACAAGTTCTGGAATGGAACAGTCTTCCACATGGTAGGAAAAGACATCCTTCGATTCCACTCAATCTACTGGCCAATCCTTCTTATGATGCTCGATATCAAATTGCCAGATCGTTTGATTGCCCATGGTTGGTTCGTCATGAAAGACGGAAAGATGTCTAAGTCTAAAGGAAATGTTGTTTACCCTGAAATGTTGGTAGAGCGCTACGGACTAGATCCACTTCGTTACTACCTCATGCGTAGCCTTCCGGTTGGTTCAGACGGAACCTTCACTCCTGAAGACTACGTTGGCCGTATCAATTATGAATTAGCCAATGACCTTGGAAACCTCCTCAACCGTACGGTTTCTATGATTAACAAGTACTTTGATGGACAAATTCCTGCCTATGAAGAAGGTGTAACAGAGTTTGACCATGCTCTTGCTGAGGTTGCAGAACAATCAATCGCTGACTACCACACCTACATGGGAGCAGTTGACTACCCACGTGCTTTAGAAGCAGTCTGGACTCTAATCTCTCGTACTAACAAATACATTGACGAGACAGCTCCATGGGTATTGGCAAAGGATGAAGCTCTTCGTGACCAATTAGCAAGTGTCATGAGCCACTTGGCAGCTAGCCTTCGTGTCGTTGCTCACTTGATTGAGCCGTTTATGATGGAAACCAGTCGTGCAGTCTTGAATCAACTTGGCTTGGAAGAAGTAGCGAGCCTTGAAAACTTGAGATTGGCTGATTTCCCTGCAGGTGTGACTGTAGTTGCTAAGGGAACACCGATTTTCCCACGTCTGGATATGGAAGAAGAAATCGCCTATATCAAGGAACAAATGGAAGGTAACAAACCAGCAGTCGAAAAAGAGTGGAACCCAGATGAAGTTGAACTCAAACTAAATAAGGAAGAAATCAAGTTTGAAGACTTTGACAAGGTCGAAATCCGTGTCGCAGAAGTCAAAGAAGTGTCTAAAGTAGAAGGTTCAGATAAGTTGCTTCAATTCCGCTTGGATGCTGGCGATGGTGAAGATCGTCAAATCCTCTCAGGAATTGCAAAATACTATCCAAACGAACAAGAATTGGTCGGCAAGAAAGTTCAAATCGTTGCCAATCTCAAACCACGTAAAATGATGAAAAAATATGTCAGCCAAGGGATGATCCTCTCAGCTGAACATGATGGACAATTAACCCTTCTCACAGTTGATCCAGCTGTACCAAACGGAAGTGTGATTGGGTAAAAATAGACAGGACTAGTTCATGCTAGTTCTGTTTTTTATTTAACTATTATGCTTTACAAACTAGTGTGAAAATGGTATATTATAGCTGAAGCTACTAGTAGGTATTACAAAATAGATAGAAGGGAGAAGGAATGAAGGAAACTCAACTATTAAAAGGTGTGCTTGAGGGTTGTGTCTTGGATATGATTGGTCAAAAAGAGCGGTATGGTTATGAGTTGGTTCAGACTTTGCGAGAGGCTGGATTTGACACTATCGTTCCAGGAACTATTTATCCTTTGTTGCAAAAGTTAGAAAAAAATCAATGGATAAGAGGCGACATGCGCCCGTCGCCAGATGGTCCAGATCGGAAGTATTTTTCGTTAACTAAAGAAGGAGAAGAGCGTGTCTCAGTCTTTTGGCAACAATGGGATGATTTGAGTCAAAAAGTAGAAGGGATTAAGAATGGGGGTTAAACCATGACGAAAATGAAGTATTATGAAGAAACAAGCGCTTTGTTGCATCAGTTTTCTGAGGAGAATCAAAAGTATTTTGAGGAGCTGTGGGATAGCTTTAATCTTGCTGGATTTCTCTATGATGAGGACTATCTCAGAGAGCAGATTTATTTGATGATGTTAGATTTCTCAGAAGCAGAACGAGATGGCATGAGTGCAGAGGATTATCTAGGTAAGAATCCTAAAAAATTAATGAGAGAGATGCTCAAGGAAGCCCCTCGCAGTTCTATCAAAGAGTCCCTTTTGACGCCAATTCTTGTCCTAGCGGTATTACGCTACTATCAACTATTAGGTGATTTTTCTAAAGGTCCTCTCTTAACAGTCAATTTGCTTACGTTTTTAGGGCAACTTCTTCTTTTTCTGGTCGGATTTGGGCTTGTGGCTACAATTTTACGAAGAGGTTTAGTCCAAGATTCTCCTAAAATGAAAATTGGCACCTATGTTGTCGTTGGGATTCTTGTTCTGCTAGTTGTTCTGGGATATGTAGGAATGGCAAGCTTCATACAAGAAGGAGCCTTTTATCTTCCTGCTCCCTGGGATAGTTTATCTGTATTTACGATTTCGCTGGTCATCAGTATTTGGAATTGGAAAGAACCGATTTTTCGTCCCTTTGTCAGTATGATTGTTGCCCATCTTATTGTAGGTTCTCTGCTCCGTTACTATGAGTGGATGGGCATTTCAAATGTTTTCCTTACAAAAGTCATTCCTTTAGCTGTCCTCTTTATTGGAATCTTTGCCTTGTTCCGTGGGTTTAAGAAGATAAAATGGAGTGAAATATAGTCAAAAAGCCGTTGCAAAGCGGTTTTTTGTTATAATGAAGGGAAGAATGTTAGAAATTTAAGGAGAAAAATTTGATGAGATACATAACTCTTGGTCAAGATGACAAAGAATTATCAGAAATTGTTCTCGGAATGATGAGAATAGAAGATAAGTCTGTAAAAGAAGTTGAAGAGCTTGTAGAAACAGCACTTTCTGTTGGAATTAATGCTTTCGACTTGGCTGATATATATGGTCGTGGTCGTTGTGAAGAACTGTTAGGTCTTGTCCTAAAAAATCGTCCAGATTTAAGAGAAGAGATGTGGATTCAGTCAAAATGTGGCATTCGCATTGAAGAATTTACCTATTTTGATTTTTCTAAGGACTATATTATAAAATCAGTTGACGGAATTTTGCAAAGATTGAAGATTGATCATCTAGATAGCTTGCTCCTTCATCGACCAGATGCTTTGATGGAATCTGACCAAGTAGCAGAAGCCTTTGATTTCCTTTATAAACAAGGTAAGGTCCGAGATTTTGGAGTTTCTAATCAAAATCCTATGATGATGGAGTTGCTTAAAAAAGATGTCAAGCAGCCGTTAGCTGTTAATCAGCTACAATTGAGTGCGGCTTTTACTCCAGGATTCGAATCAGGTTTTCATGTTAATATGGAAGATAGTCAAGCAGCTATGCGAGATGGCAGCATTTTTGAATATTGCAAATTACACGATGTGGTCATTCAAGCATGGTCTGTCTTACAATTCGGGTATTTTAAAGGGAATTTTGTTGGAAATGAGAAATTTCAAGTTTTAAATCAAGTACTTGATCGTTTATCTATTAAATATGGAGTAACCCCTTCAACCATTGCCATTTCTTGGATATTGCGTTATCCAGCAAAAATGCAGGCAGTCGTAGGTACCACAAATCCTAAGCACTTGAGAGAAGTTAGCCAAGCGGCAAACTTTAGCTTAACAAGAAAAGAATGGTATGAAATTTATCTAGCTGCAGGGAATAATTTGCCGTAAGTAGAAGCAGATGTAAATAAATCACATTCAAAAAGCCGTTTCAAAGCGGTTTTTTTGTTATAATGAAGGGGAGAATTATTGATATTAAAGGAGAAAAACATGACATTTGAAGAAATTCTACCTGGGTTAAAGGCTAAGAAAAAATATGTACGAACTGGTTGGGGAGGTGCGGAAAACTATGTCCAGCTTTTTGACACCATTGAACAAAACGGGGTTGCACTTGAAGTGACGCCCTATTTCCTAATCAACGTGTCTGGAGAAGGAGAAGGTTTTTCCATGTGGAGTCCGACACCTTGTGATGTTTTGGCGACGGATTGGGTAGAAGTGCATGACTAGACGTGTATTGATTACAGGAGTGAGTTCAGGGATCGGCCTAGCTCAAGCTCGCCTCTTTTTAGAGAAGGGCTATCAAGTTTATGGAGTTGACCAAGGTGAAAATCCACTTTTAGAGGGTGATTTTCACTTTTTACAGAGAGATTTGACCTTGGACTTGGAACCTGTTTTTGATTGGTGTCCTCGGGTTGATGTTTTGTGCAATACTGCGGGAGTTTTGGATGATTATAAACCACTTTTGGAACAGACAGCGCAGGAAATTCAAGAAATTTTTGAAATTAACTACGTTACTCCAGTAGAGTTGACTCGCTATTATTTGACGCAAATGTTGGAGAATAAAAAGGGAATCATCATCAATATGTGCTCTATTGCTTCTAGCCTAGCAGGTGGCGGTGGACACGCCTATACTTCTTCGAAGCACGCCTTGGCTGGCTTCACCAAGCAGTTGGCTTTAGACTATGCAGAAGCTGGGATTCAGATCTTTGGTATCGCTCCAGGAGCAGTCAAGACAGCTATGACAGCTGACGACTTTGAACCAGGTGGCTTAGCGGACTGGGTGGCTAGTGAAACACCAATCAAGCGTTGGATTAAGCCAGAGGAAATAGCAGAGATTAGCCTTTTCTTAGCAAGTGGAAAAGCAAACGCCATGCAGGGACAAATCCTGATGATTGATGGTGGCTGGTCTTTGAAGTAGGAGTAGTTGGATGGAAATCAAAAGACACTTTGGAGTCTACGCTGTTTGCTTTGAAAATGGGAAGTTACTCTGCATTGAAAAAACGAGAGGCCCTTATCAACATCGGTATGATCTACCTGGAGGCAGTCAGCAACTTGGAGAAGGACTGACGGAAACGCTGACTAGAGAAGTTATGGAAGAGACGGGATTTACTGTTAGAAGCTACTCTAATCCTCGAATCTACGATGTTTTCGTCAGGGAAAAGTTAAAAAATTTTATGGTTCACCATGTCATGGCCTTGTATGATGTTGAAATGAATGAGAGTGCACCTCAAGTTGCGATTTCGGAAGCTGTGTCTGAAGGTGCGAATGATTCACTTGGATATATTTGGATGGATATTCAAGAGATCACAGAAGAAAATGCATCGCCATTAGTCTTGAAGGTTAAGTCTGAATTATTAGGATTTCCTGAACTTGACAAGACTTCTTACATGAATTGGAAGGTGAAGTAGGGGGATAATGGAACTATTTAAAACATGGAAGAAAAATATGGTTCTCTATGGTCTTAAATCTCAAATCGGAACTGTCTACCGAAACAGTGATAGGACAACAAGCTTTTATGACGTTGGGAATTTTCTATACCTAGCAGGGGAGTTGGATTCCAGATTTTGGGAAGATTTTGTTAGGAAATATGGTTTAGATTATAAGATTATTATTTCAGAAAATACCAATTGGCAAGATTTTCTGCATCGGAAAGTGGGGCTAAATTCTTTTACTCGCTATTCTTTTAAAGATAAGGCAAATTTTCAAGTTGAATTTTTAAATAATCTAGTTACTCATATAGAGGAAGGTTACAATATTGTGCCTATTGATAATCATATTTATAACTGCTTTTCTGAGGAAGAATGGTCACAAGATTTACAGGGGGATTTTGAGTCCTATCAGGATTTTGTTTTAAAAGGTGGATTTGACTTTGTGATTCTTAAAAATAATGAACTGATTGCTGGGATTTCCTCAGGGTTAGTTTACCGTGGAGCAGTTGAAGTGGAAGTTGCAACTAGACCAAACGAACAAGGAAATGGATTTGCTAAAAAGCTTGGTGCTGCAATGATTCTAGAGAGTTTAAATAGAGATATGTTTCCACTTTGGGATGCTCATAACGAGGCTTCCAAAAAAGTAGCAGAATTTTTAGGATATGAGTTAGTTGAACCTTATGAAGCTTTTGAACTAGAGGAAAGTTTCATGTAGTGATATATGATATTGTATCTTTTAAGACGAGGTGAATGGACATGAAAAACCAACTTGCCCTTAGTGGAGAAAAAATTCTTGAAAAAGTTTACCCACAACTATTTCACCACATTGGAATGATTCGTGGGGAGTATTTGTCGAGAGAGATCAACCAAAACATCCTGTTACCAAGTTGTCAGGAATTTGTAAAAGATTATCTAAACACTATTTGCTTCTTGTACTCAGATGAAGAAGTTTGGTATCGTTTTTCTGAATTAACGAATACAGAAGCTAATTGTCTAAAGGGGACTAAAGAGTATTTTGATGAAAATCATCCCTTATTTGGATATAGAGGAACGAGGCGTTTGCTGGCGTGTCCGGATGAATTTCAGGCTGAAGCACATGTCGTTACAGAAGTTTATCAAACCAATCCCAATCTGTCTGTTATCTTTTCTTTTGTCAATGATGCTGAGCAGTTAAAGCAAGCTATTACAGTATTGCGTCAGCATGGTTTCACTGGAAAAATTAGCACGATGATTGAATTACCGTCAGCGTATTTTAATTTGGACAGAATACTGGAAACGGGTATTTCAAAAATTGTAGTTGGAATGAATGATTTGACTTCTTTTGTTTTTGCGGCTGTTAGAAACAGTCAATGGCATGATATGGAGAATCCAATTATGTTGGATATTTTGAGACAGATGCAGGATAAAGCAAGGACGAAAAAGATTGACTTTGCTGTAGCAGGATATCTGAATGCTTCTTTCATACAAAAAATGAATCAGATGGGTATCGAATGCATTCTCCATTACAGCTCTATTCCGGAGATTTTTGATTTAGAAATTGACCATCCAGACCATCTTAAACACATAAAAGAAGAAAGTAAAAAATTACAAAGGAGCAACCCATGACACCGCAGGAAATGTGGAATGCATACAAGAAAATTAACCCCTCTATAGGAGATGAAATCGATGCTTGGGCTTTTGGAGTGGAACCAGACCTTTTAGCAGATTTGGTTTTAAGCGGCGAAAAGACTGCAACAGCATCAGCCTACGATCTCTATGCACTGGAAGCTGAGTCTTTTCCTCAAGAAGGAACTTTTGATGTCATTTTAGATAGTCAAAATCAGGCTGTCTGTATTGTCGAAATTACAAAGGTTTCTGTCCAGCCCTTCAATCAAGTTTCTGCTCAACATGCCTTTAAGGAAGGGGAAGGTGACAAATCCCTAGCCTATTGGCGTCAGGTTCATGAGGATTGTTTCGCCGAGTGGTTGAGAGAAGCAGGACTGACTTTTACACCTGAAAGCAAGGTTGTTTTAGAAGAATTTCGCAAGGTCTACCCACTGTAGACTGTTAGAAGGAAGAAAGTTTTGGAAATCACCGTCCAATCCTTTTTTCTCAAGTAAAACATGATATAATAAGTTTGTTTGAAGAAGAGCTCTAGCTCTTAAACTTAGATAGGAGAAAACTATGCAAGCAGTTGAACATTTTATTAAGCAATTTGTTCCTGAACATTATGATTTATTTTTAGACTTGAGTCGTGAGACCAAGACTTTTTCAGGAAAGGTGACTATTAGTGGTAAAGCACAGAGTGACCGCATTTCCCTTCATCAAAAAGACTTGGAAATCGTTTCTGTAGAAGTTGCAGGGGAAGCTCGCCCATTCACAGTTGATCATGACAATGAAGCCCTTCATATTGAACTTGCGGAAGCAGGTCAAGTTGAAGTGGTTATCGCTTTCTCAGGAAAAATTACAGACAACATGACAGGGATTTACCCTTCTTATTACACAGTTGATGGAGTCAAGAAGGAAGTCTTGTCTACTCAGTTCGAGAGTCATTTTGCGCGCGAAGCCTTTCCATGTGTGGATGAGCCAGAAGCCAAAGCAACTTTTGACCTTGCTCTCCGTTTTGACCAAGCAGAAGGTGAAGTAGCACTGTCAAACATGCCTGAGATTAATGTTGAAAACCGCAAGAAAACAGGTATCTGGAAGTTTGAGACAACACCTCGCATGTCTTCTTACTTGTTAGCCTTTGTTGCGGGTGATTTGCAAGGTGTGACGGCTAAAACTAAAAACGGTACTCTTGTAGGTGTCTACTCAACCAAAGCTCATCCACTATCTAACCTTGATTTCTCACTGGACATCGCTGTTCGCTCCATCGAGTTTTACGAAGATTACTACGGAGTCAAGTACCCAATCCCTCAATCTCTTCATATTGCTCTTCCTGACTTCTCAGCTGGAGCTATGGAAAACTGGGGTCTTGTGACCTACCGTGAAGTTTACTTGGTTGTGGATGAGAACTCTACCTTTGCCAGTCGTCAACAAGTTGCCCTTGTTGTGGCCCATGAATTGGCTCACCAGTGGTTTGGTAACCTCGTTACTATGAAATGGTGGGATGACCTTTGGCTCAATGAAAGCTTTGCTAACATGATGGAGTACGTCTGTGTGGATGCTATTGAGCCAAGCTGGAATATCTTTGAAGATTTCCAAACAGGTGGTGTTCCGTCTGCCTTGAAACGTGATGCGACTGATGGCGTACAGTCTGTTCACGTTGAAGTCAAACACCCAGATGAAATCAATACGCTCTTTGATGGTGCTATCGTCTATGCCAAAGGAAGCCGTCTCATGCACATGCTTCGTCGTTGGCTAGGTGATGCCGATTTTGCCAAAGGTTTGCATGCCTACTTTGAAAAACACCAATACAGCAACACCATTGGTAGTGACCTTTGGGATGCCCTTGGTCAAGCGTCAGGACGTGATGTCGCAGCCTTCATGGATTCTTGGTTGGAACAGCCTGGTTACCCAGTTCTTACTGTCAAAGTTGAAAATGATGTTTTGAAGATTTCACAAAAACAATTCTTTATTGGTGAGCACGAAGATAAGAACCGTCTCTGGGTTGTGCCACTAAACAGCAACTGGAAAGGCTTACCTGATACACTCGAAACTGAAAGCATCGAAATCCCTGGCTACGCAGCTCTTCTTGCTGAAAATGACGGAGCTCTTCGTCTCAACACTGAAAATACAGCCCACTACATTACAGACTATCAAGGAGACTTATTAGATGCTGTTCTTGCTGACCTAGTTGAGCTTGATAACACAAGTAAACTGCAAATCGTCCAAGAACGTCGTTTGCTTGCTGAGGCAGGGCACATTTCTTATGCTGACTTGCTCCCAGTTCTTGATAAACTTGCTAAGGAAGAATCTTACCTTGTCGTTTCAGCTGTTTCTGAAGTAATTTTTGCCCTTGAGCGCTTTATCGATGAAGGAACAGAAGCTGAAAGAGCCTTCAAAGCCTTGGTTGCTAAATTGGCTCGTCACAACTATGACCGTCTTGGTTTTGAAGCTAAAGACGGAGAATCAGATGAGGATGAATTGGTTCGTCAGTTGGCTGTTTCTATGATGATTCGCTCAAATGATGCAGAAGCTAGTCAAGTCGCTAGCCAAATCTTCGAAGCTCACAAGGATCAGCTTGCAGGACTTCCAGCAGCTATTCGCTCACAAGTCCTTATCAATGAGATGAAACAGCATGAGACCAAAGACTTGTTAGCACTTTATCTTGATACTTATACGCACGCAACAGATGCTGTCTTTAAACGTCAGTTGGCAGCCGCTCTTGCCTATAGTAAAGATGCGGACAATATCCAAACCTTGATTGCTGCTTGGAAGGACAAATTTGTGGTGAAACCGCAGGACTTGTCTGCTTGGTATTACCAATTCCTAGCTCACCAAGTAACTCAGGAAACAGCTTGGTCTTGGGCGCGTGAAAACTGGGCTTGGATTAAGGCAGCTCTTGGTGGAGATATGAGCTTTGATAGCTTTGTTATCCTTCCTGCTCACGTATTTAAGACTCAGCAACGTTTGGCAGAGTACAAGGAATTCTTTGAACCACAACTTTCTGACCTTGCTCTTAGCCGTAACATCGGTATGGGAATCAAGGAAATTGCAGCGCGTGTTGACTTGATTAACCGTGAAAAAGCTGCAGTGGAAGCAGTCGTTCTTCAATACGGAAACGCATAAATAAGCCTAGAATAAAAAGAAAACTCAGCTTTCTCATGTAAAATGCAGAGAGTTGAGTTTTTTTTAAGGCAAATTTGGTATAATGGTTTTAATAAGGAGGAGTTTCTCATGATAAAAATCTTATTAGTTGAGGATGACCTAGGCCTGTCAAATTCAGTATTTGACTTTTTAGACGATTTTGCAGATGTCATGCAGGTATTTGATGGGGAAGAAGGTCTCTACGAAGCTGAAAGTGGCGTCTATGACTTGATTTTGCTCGATTTGATGTTGCCTGAAAAAAATGGCTTCCAAGTCTTGAAAGAATTGCGTGAAAAGGGAATTACGACTCCAGTTCTGATCATGACTGCCAAGGAAAGTTTGGATGACAAGGGACATGGATTTGAACTGGGAGCGGATGATTATCTGACTAAACCTTTCTACCTAGAAGAACTCAAAATGCGGATTCAAGCCCTTCTCAAACGTTCAGGTAAATTTAATGAAAACAGCTTGACTTATGGAAATATTGTAGTTAATTTGTCAACAAATACTGTTAAGGTTGAAGATAATCCAGTCGAATTGTTGGGGAAAGAGTTCGATTTACTGGTTTATTTCCTTCAAAATCAAAATGTTATTTTGCCTAAGACTCAGATTTTTGATCGTCTATGGGGATTTGATAGTGACACAACGATTTCGGTTGTCGAAGTCTATGTTTCAAAAGTCCGTAAGAAATTAAAAGGAACCACTTTTGCAGAGAATTTGCAAACCTTGCGTAGTGTTGGGTATATTTTAAAAGATGTTCAGTAAACTAAAAAAAACATGGTATGCGGATGACTTTAGTTATTTTATTCGCAACTTCGGTGTCTTCACTCTGATTTTCTCTACCATGACCTTGATTATTTTACAGGTCATGCATTCGAGTCTCTATACTTCGGTGGACGATACGCTACATGGTTTGAGTAATAATCCTCAGGCAGTTATTCAGCTTGCTGTAAATAGGGCAACAGAAGAGATTAAAGACTTAGAGAATGCTGCTACAGATTCTAGTAAGACTGAGATGAAACCCAATGTCAGTTCCAACACAGAAGTCATTCTTTTTGATAAGAATTTTACCCAACTCCTTTCTGGAAATCGATTTTTGGGATTGGATAAGATTAAGTTAGAAAAGAAAGAACTAGGCCATATCTATCAGATTCAGGTTTTTAATAGCTATGGACAAGAAGAAATTTATCGCATGATTTTGATGGAAACCAATATCAGTTCGGTTTCAACCAATATCAAGTATGCAGCTGTCTTGATTAATACCAGTCAGTTGGAGCAAGCAAGTCAAAAGCATGAGCAATTGATTGTGATCGTGATGGCTAGTTTCTGGATTTTGTCTTTACTTGCCAGTCTCTATCTAGCTAGGGTCAGTGTTCGGCCTCTGCTTGAGAGCATGCAGAAGCAACAGTCCTTTGTGGAAAATGCTAGTCATGAGTTACGAACTCCACTTGCAGTTTTGCAAAATCGTTTAGAGACCCTTTTCCGTAAGCCAGAAGCAACCATTATGGATGTGAGCGAAAGCATTGCCTCGAGTTTGGAAGAAGTTCGAAATATGCGGTTTTTGACAACGAACTTGTTGAATTTAGCTCGTAGAGATGATGGGATTAAGCCGGAACTTGCAGAAGTTCCAACCAGTTTTTTCAATACGACTTTCACAAACTATGAGATGATTGCTTCGGAAAATGACCGTGTCTTCCGTTTTGAAAATCGCATCCATCGAACTATTGTCACAGATCAGCTTTTACTAAAACAACTGATGACCATCCTATTTGATAATGCTATCAAATATACTGAGGAGGATGGTGAAATTGATTTTATGATTTCAGCGACTGATCGTAATCTTTATTTGCTAGTTTCCGACAATGGAGTCGGTATTTCAGCAGAAGATAAGAAGAAAATTTTTGATCGTTTTTATCGAGTGGACAAGGCTAGAACCCGTCAAAAAGGTGGTTTTGGTTTAGGATTATCCCTAGCCAAGCAAATTGTAGATGCCCTAAAAGGAACCATTACTGTTAAAGATAATAAACCAAAGGGAACAATCTTTGAAGTGAAGATTACCATCCACACACCATCGAAAAAGAAAAAATAAAAATATCGCTCCAGACGGGGCGATATTTTGGATTTATCTTCTACGTTTTCGTTTGATGATAGACCGTTGAACTTTTAAGACAAGTAAGCTGGCTCCGATTGCTGCGACAAAGGCAAGAGCAGTTGATAATTTTAATGCTAAAAAGATAAAACTAAAGATAGCAATACAGATACAAAAAACAGCGATATTAACAAAAAATAGGATTTCCTTGAGATTGGCATCAGATTGCGCTTCAGGTATATAATCTTGATAGCGAGGAACCTGCTGGCTTAATTCTTCTTGATAGTCTACCTCATAGGATTGTAATTTTCTTACGGGCATTATTCTCTCCTTAACAGTACATACCTATTTTATCATTTTTTCAGCAGAGAATTATTACAGAAAGGTTACAATAAGAATAAAGTCCCTTTTCAAAATCACTTTTCTTGACACCATAATGTGAAAATGATAGGATGGATGGACACCAAATACTTATTAATATTCATAATTGCTTATATTCGCAAGGAAATTGAGCTACCAAATGATTCTTTTTTACGAAAATTTGTTTCCTTATTTTCTTGATTTTATTTAATTTGATTAGTGAGATTTGTTTTGAATACAGAGACAGATTTTCTGTCTCCTATTTTTATAGTAGTGGGGTGTCTAATCGATACCTCTTGAAAAGTTAAAGGAGATAAGCATGTATCTTGCTATCAAAGAAATATTACAAAACAAACTTCGATATAGTTTGATTTTAACTACCATTTTTCTTATCGCTTTCATGGTCTTTTTTATGACCAGTTTAGCTCTTGGTCTTGTGCGAAACAACCGAGCCGCTATTGATAATTGGCTAGCGACGGGTGTAGTTTTATCTGACTACGCAAATGATAATTTGACGGCATCTTTTATTCCTGAAAAGGACTATAAGGATAAGAGTTCTAAAGAGGTAGCTCCACTGGGTTATATGTTCGCTGTGACCAATCTAGTCGGTAATAGTGAAAAGGTCAATGTTTCCATCTTTGCTCAGGAGTGGGACTCTTTTATTTCACCTAGTTTGAAGGAGGGGCGTTATCCTGAAGGGGACGACGAGGTGGTTGTGGATCAGTCCTTTGAGAATTATGGAATCAAGCTAGGTGATGACATTCAACTCAATGGAAGCGAGGAAAGTTACAAGATTGTAGGCCTGACTCAAGGAAATAAATTTTTTTCGGAGCCGGTTGTCTTTACGAGTTTGACAACTTATTGGACTTTACAAGGAACTTTAAAATCTAATAAATCGATCTCTGCCTTGGTATTGAAAAATGATATAGAAGTGGCTGGCGATGGACTGAAACAGATTTCTGTTCCAAAAATGATATCGAAAATTCCTGGTTACACACCTCAAGTTAATGTATTTTCAGGGATGATTATTGCTATGATTGTCATCACAGGCTTGATTGTGGGTATATTTGTTTATATCATTACCATACAAAAACTAGGACTTTATGGAATAATGCGGGCTCAGGGAATACAGATCAAAACCATTGTATGGTCTCTTTTCTGTCAAATCTTCTTCCTAGCTGGTATGGGGATCGCTTTAGCCTTGCTTGCTATTAGAGGAGTGATTTTAGTCTTGCCAGCTACCTTCTTTTTCTACCCAAGTTGGTTAGCCTATTCTGTCCTAAGCTTGGTGATTTGCTTGATGGCCATGCTAGGTGGTGTCATTTCACTTCCACGCTTGCTAAAGGTGGACCCGATTGCTGCGATTGCAGAATGATAAGGAGAATAGTATGACAGCATTGATTGAAATGACTCAAGTGACAAAAACGTACGGGGAAGGAAAGATGAAAGTCGTAGCTCTACATGAGACGAATTTTCAGCTAAATGCGGGAGAGTTCGTAGCTATCGTTGGGCCTTCAGGTTCTGGAAAGACAACCTTTCTAACGACTCTAGGACAACTTCAGGAAGCATCGAGTGGAAAGATTTTAGTTAAGGGGAAGGAAACAGGCAGTCTGACGGAGAAGGAGAAAACAGACCTCCGCTTTAGAGAGTTTGGCTTTATTCTTCAGGCTTCAAACTTAATTCCTTTTCTAACGGTCAAGGAACAGCTGGATTTGATTGACAGACTAGATAAGGGAAAAAATAGTAAAAGTGATCGAAAAGAGTTACTTGACTTGTTGGATTTGGAAAAGGTACAAGCTCAGTATCCCAAGGCTTTATCAGGTGGCGAACGTCAACGGGCCGCAATTGCTAGAGCGCTTTATAACAATCCAAGCATCGTTCTTGCAGATGAGCCGACAGCCAGTCTGGATACCCAGCGTGCTTACCAAGTAACGGAGATGTTGGCTGCTATTGCCCACGAACAAGGTAGAGGAGTTGTCATGATTACTCATGATACACGCCTTCTTGATAAGGTTGACCGTGTTTATGTGATGAACGATGGACACCTAGTTGAAGAAACACATGCATAAAAAGAGAGTGAACGGTGCTGGTACTGTTCACTTTTTAATTTCAAAAGTTAAAAATAAGCCTAACTTTTTGTAAAACTCCCAGTATTCATAGCTGATTTTTGAGAAATGTGGTATAATTTTTCTTATGGAAAAGATTATCATTACAGCAACTGCTGAAAGTATTGAACAAGTTAAACAACTGCTCGAAGCTGGCGTAGACCGTATCTATGTCGGTGAGAAAGATTTTGGCCTTCGTCTGCCAACGACCTTTAGTCATGACCAATTGCGTGAAATCGCTAAGCTGGTTCATGATGCTGATAAGGAATTGATTGTTGCAGTCAATGCCCTCATGCACCAAGATATGATGGATCGTATCAAGCCCTTCCTCGATTTCTTGGAAGAAATCAAGACAGACTACATTACGATTGGGGATGCAGGTGTCTTTTACGTAGTCAATCGCGATGGTTATTCCTTTAAAACCATCTATGATGCCTCAACTATGGTAACAAGCAGTCGTCAGATTAACTTCTGGGGACAAAAGGCTGGCGCATCTGAGGCTGTTTTGGCGCGTGAAATTCCATCAGCTGAACTTTTCAAAATGCCAGAGATTTTGGAAATTCCTGCTGAAGTTTTGGTTTACGGAGCTAGCGTTATTCACCATTCTAAACGTCCACTCTTGCAAAACTACTATAACTTTACGCATATTGATGATGAAAAGACTCGCAAGCGTGACCTTTTCTTGGCTGAGCCAAGTGACCCAGAGAGCCACTATTCCATTTTTGAAGATAATCATGGGACCCACATCTTTGCCAACAATGACCTTGATTTGATGACCAAATTGACAGAATTGGTAGAGCATGGTTTCACTCACTGGAAACTAGAAGGGCTCTACACTCCTGGTCAGAACTTTGTTGAGATTGCAAAACTCTTTATCCAAGCACGTAGTTTGATTCAAGAGGGCAACTTTAGCCATGACCAAGCCTTCTTGCTAGATGAAGAAGTGCGTAAACTTCACCCTAGAAACCGTTTCCTTGATACAGGATTTTATGACTACGATCCTGATATGGTTAAATAAAGTAAATGGATAGTTGAGAGAGGGAAGATGCAAACATTTCTTCTCTCAATTTTTCTTATTCTCCAATATTTTCAAAAAATAAGTAGGCTAGGATGCTCTATTTGATGAGATTTTTAAGACAAGTAGTGTTCTTGAGTTTGAAAATTATCCCATGTTTGCAGGTGCCAAATGGCCCTTTTTTTGGTATAATTTTTTATAATGAAAACGATTGGTAATCGCTATGTTGTGGTGGATTTAGAGGCAACTAGCACAGGTAGTAAGGCTAAAATTATCCAAGTGGGAATTGTTGTGATTGAGGATGGAAACATCGTCGATCACTATACGACGGATGTCAATCCACATGAACCCTTAGATGCTCATATCAAAGAACTGACAGGATTGACAGACCAACGTCTGGCGCAAGCACCTGATTTTTCGCAAGTTGCTAGAAAAATCTTTGACTTGGTGGAGGATGGGATTTTTGTAGCCCATAATGTTCAGTTTGATGCCAATCTTTTGGCGGAAAATTTATTTTTTGAAGGCTATGAACTAAGAAATCCTCGTATTGACACGGTCGAATTGGCTCAGGTCTTTTTCCCTGAACTGGAAAAATATAGTTTGCCGATATTGTGTCGAGAATTAGGAATTCCTCTTAAACACGCTCACACAGCCCTTTCAGATGCCCAAGCTACAGCGGAATTACTTCTTTTTTTACGAGAAAAGATGGCCCAACTTCCTAAAGGACTCTTGGAACGCTTGCTGGAAATGGCTGACGCCCTCTTATATGAGTCCTACCTGGTTATTGAAGAAATTTATCGCAGCAAATCTATCCTGAGTTCTCCAGACTTGGTCGAAGTTCAAGGACTGTATTTCAAGAAAACTGGAGCTCCCCTGGAGCCACGAAAACTATCCCAAGATTTTTCTAAAAATATTTCTTTGTTGAACCTTGAAGTGAGGGAACGACAAGAAAGTTTTGCTAAAGAGGTTGGCTTGCTATTGAAAGATGAGCCTGTCTCATTAATTCAAGCTCCGACTGGGATTGGGAAAACCTATGGATATCTCTTACCTGCTTTGTCCCAAGTGGAAAATCGTCAGATTGTCCTTAGCGTTCCGACAAAGATTCTTCAAAATCAGATCATGGAAGAAGAAGGTAAACGTCTCAAGGAAGTGTTCCATATAGATATTCATAGTTTAAAGGGACCACACAATTATCTGAAGTTGGATGCCTTTTATCGTTCCTTGCAGGAAAATGATGAAAATCGCTTATTTAGACGCTTTAAAATGCAAGTCTTGGTTTGGTTGACAGAGACAGAGACAGGAGATTTGGATGAAATT
This sequence comes from uncultured Streptococcus sp., assembly GCA_963522215.1. Taxonomy (GTDB): domain Bacteria; phylum Bacillota; class Bacilli; order Lactobacillales; family Streptococcaceae; genus Streptococcus. Next base: position 30,075 of record CAUQXM010000006.1, read on the forward strand.
GGACAACTCTACCGTTACCAACATTTTCTAACAGACCTTCGTCATGACGGAAATTTATCATCTCAAAGCTTATTTGTGACGGAAGATTTTTGGAAACGTAGTCAAGAAAAGGCACAAACCTGCAAGCTTTTAGTGACCAATCATGCCTATCTTGTAACCAGACTTGAAGATAATCCTGAATTTGTCAGCGACCGTTTATTGATTATTGATGAAGTTCAAAAGATTTTGTTAGCTCTAGAAAATCTGCTTCAAGAGACCTACGATATCCAGTCTATTATCGATTTGCTTGATAAGGCTTTACTGGAGGAGCAAAATAAGGTCCAGCAACGAATACTAGAAAGTATTCGCTTTGAGTGCTTCTACTTGATAGAACAATTTCAGTCTGGAAAATCTAGGAAAAATATCTTAGATTCTCTGGTCAATCTCCACCAGTATTTTTCAGAATTAGAAGTAGAAGGCTTTGAGGAGCTGGTTCGCTATTTTACAGCTGACCGAGACTACTGGCTTGAAGCAATTGAAACGAGTCAAAAGAAAATTCAAATTTCTTCTACGAAATCAGGACGTATTCTTCTATCTTCTTTAATACCTAATTCATGTCAAGTCTTGGGAGTGTCGGCTACTCTTGAGATTAGTCAGAGGGTTTCTTTGGCAGACCTGTTAGGCTATCCTGAAGCCAAATTTGTCAAGATTGAGGCTCGGGGAAAACAGGATCAAGAAGTGATCTTGGTCAAAGATTTCCCCTTGGTAACAGAAACCTCCTTAGAAGTCTACGCCAAAGAGGTAGCTGATTTGCTGATGGATGTTCGAGCTTTCCAGCAACCGATTTTAGTTCTCTTTACTGCTAAAGACATGCTTCTAGCAGTATCGAATTTACTTCCAGTTAGCCATCTGGCACAGTATAAAAATGGGGATGTTCATCAACTGAAGAAACGCTTTGAAAAACGTGAACAACAAATCCTGCTTGGTGCAGCAAGTTTCTGGGAGGGAGTTGATTTTTCAAGTCATCCTTTTGTGATTCAAGTTGTACCAAGACTTCCTTTCCAAAATCCTCAAGAGCCCTTGACGAAAAAGATTAATCAGGAACTGAATCAGGAAGGAAAAAATGCCTTTTATGATTATCAGTTGCCAATGGCCATTATTCGTTTAAAACAGGCTTTGGGAAGAAGTATGAGACGCGAACACCAACGTTCCTTAACTCTTATTTTGGATAGGAGAATTGTCGGAAAGCGATATGGCAAACAAATTGTAACTTCTCTAGCAAAAGAAGCGACTGTTAAAACCGTCTCTCGATCCGAAGTTGATGAGGCTATTGATAAATTTTTAAATGAACTTTGATAAATAGTATAGTATGAAAGTATAAGGTTAGTATATATGAAACGTTCTCTCGACTCTAGAGTCGATTATAGTTTGCTCTTGCCAGTATTTTTTCTACTGGTTATTGGCGTGGTGGCTATATATATAGCCGTTAGTCATGATTATCCAAACAATATTTTGCCCATTTTAGGGCAGCAGGTCGCCTGGATTACCTTGGGGCTTGTGATTGGTTTTGTGGTCATGCTCTTTAATACTGAATTTCTTTGGAAGGTGACACCCTTTCTATATATTTTAGGCTTGGGACTTATGGTCTTGCCGATCGTCTTTTATAATCCAAGCCTAGTTGCATCAACGGGTGCCAAAAACTGGGTATCGGTAAATGGTGTTACCTTGTTCCAACCGTCAGAATTTATGAAGATATCCTATATCCTCATGTTGGCCCGTGTCATTGTCCAATTTACAAAAAAACATAAGGAATGGCAACGTACAGTTCCGCTGGACTTTTTATTAATTTTTTGGATGATTCTCTTTACCATTCCAGTCCTAGTTCTTTTGGCACTTCAAAGTGACTTGGGGACGGCCTTAGTTTTTGTGGCTATTTTCTCAGGAATCGTCTTGCTATCAGGAGTTTCTTGGAAAATAATTATCCCAGTATTTGTGACTGCTGTAACAGGAATTGCTGGTTTCTTAGCTATTTTTATCAGCAAGGATGGTCGTGCTTTTCTCCATCAACTGGGGATGCCGACCTACCAAATCAATCGTATCTTGGCTTGGCTTAATCCATTTGACTTTGCCCAAACAACTACTTACCAACAGGCTCAAGGACAGATTGCCATTGGGAGCGGTGGCTTATTTGGTCAAGGATTTAATGCTTCGAATCTGCTTATTCCAGTTAGAGAGTCGGATATGATTTTTACGGTCATTGCAGAAGATTTTGGCTTTATTGGCTCTGTCCTTGTTATCGCCCTTTATCTCATGCTGATTTACCGTATGTTGAAGATTACTCTTAGATCAAATAACCAGTTCTACACCTATATTTCCACAGGTTTGATTATGATGTTGCTCTTCCATATCTTTGAGAATATCGGTGCCGTGACAGGTTTGCTTCCTTTGACTGGGATTCCCTTGCCTTTTATTTCGCAAGGAGGATCGGCTATTATCAGTAACTTGATTGGTATTGGCTTGCTTTTATCGATGAGTTACCAGACAAACCTAGCTGAAGAAAAGAGTGGAAAAGTCCGATTCAAACGGAAAAAGGTTGTATTAAAACAAATCAAATAAGGAGAAAATCATGGTTAAAGTAGCAGTCATGTTAGCTCAGGGCTTTGAAGAAATTGAAGCTTTGACAGTTGTAGATGTCTTGCGTCGGGCAAATATCATTTGTGATATGGTAGGATTTGAAGAGCAAGTGACGGGTTCGCATGCAATCCAAGTAAGAGCAGATCGTGTCTTTGATGGAGATTTATCAGATTATGATATGATTGTTCTTCCTGGAGGGATGCCTGGTTCTGCACATTTACGGGACAATCAGGCCTTGATTCAAGAGTTGCAAAGCTTCGAGCAAGAGGGGAAGAAACTGGCAGCTATTTGTGCTGCGCCAATTGCCCTCAATCAAGCAGGGCTATTGAAAAACAAGCAGTACACTTGTTATGACGGCGTTCAAGAGCAAATCCTTGATGGTCACTACGTCAAGGAAACAGTAGTGGTAGATGGTCATTTGACAACCAGTCGAGGCCCCTCAACAGCCCTTGCCTTTGCCTACGAGTTGGTGGAGCAATTAGGAGGAGACGCAGAGACTTTACGAACAGGAATGCTCTATCGAGATGTCTTTGGTAAAAATCAGTAAAACGGGAGTCAAACTCTCGTTTTTTTATGTGGAAAACTCAGGGAAATCATCGCTTTTTTCATAAAAAAATGCTATAATGAAGGGTATGAAATATCACGATTATATCTGGGATTTAGGTGGAACTTTACTGGATAATTACGAAACTTCAACAGCTGCATTTGTTGAAACATTGGTATTGTATGGCATCACACAAGACCATGACAGTGTCTATCAGGCTTTAAAGGTTTCTACTGATTTTGCGATTGAGACATTCGCTCCCAACTTAGAGAATTTTTTAGAAAAATACAAGGAAAATGAAGCCAGAGAGCTAGAACACCCGATTTTGTTTGAGGGAGTTTCTGACTTATTGGAAGACATTTCCAATCAAGGTGGGCGTCATTTTTTGGTCTCTCATCGAAATGATCAGGTCTTGGAAATTTTAGAAAAAACTTCTATAGCAACCTATTTTACAGAAATAGTGACTTCTAGCTCAGGTTTTAAGAGAAAGCCAAATCCTGAGTCCATGATTTATTTAAGAGAAAAGTATCAGATCAGCTCTGGTCTTGTCATTGGTGATCGACCGATTGATATTGAAGCAGGGCAAGCTGCTGGACTGGATACCCACTTGTTTACCAGTATCGTGAATTTAAGACAAGTATTAGACATGTAAGAAAAAGGAATAAGATGACAGAAGAAATCAAAAATCTGCAGGCACAAGATTATGATGCCAGTCAAATTCAAGTTTTAGAGGGCTTAGAGGCTGTTCGTATGCGTCCAGGGATGTATATCGGGTCAACTTCAAAAGAAGGTCTTCACCATCTAGTCTGGGAAATTGTTGATAACTCAATTGATGAGGCCTTGGCAGGATTTGCTAGCCATATTCAAGTCTTTATTGAGCCAGATGATTCGATTACAGTTGTTGATGATGGACGTGGTATCCCAGTCGATATTCAGGAAAAAACAGGTCGACCTGCCGTTGAGACTGTATTTACTGTTCTTCACGCTGGAGGAAAGTTTGGCGGTGGCGGATATAAGGTCTCAGGTGGTCTTCACGGAGTGGGGTCATCAGTAGTTAATGCCCTTTCCACTCAATTAGATGTTCATGTCCACAAAAATGGTAAGATTCATTACCAAGAATACCGTCGTGGTCATGTTGTCGCAGACCTTGAGGTGGTTGGAGATACGGATAAAACTGGAACAACCGTTCACTTTACACCGGATCCAGAAATTTTCACTGAAACAACAACTTTTGATTTTGATAAATTAAATAAACGGATTCAAGAGTTGGCCTTTCTAAATCGTGGTCTTCAAATCTCCATCACAGATAAGCGTGAGGGGTTAGAACAAACTAAGCATTACCACTATGAAGGTGGGATTGCTAGCTACGTTGAATATATCAATGAGAACAAGGATGTAATCTTTGATACACCAATCTACACAGATGGTGAAATGGATGATATCACAGTTGAAGTAGCCATGCAGTACACAACGGGTTACCATGAAAATGTCATGAGTTTTGCCAATAATATTCATACCCATGAAGGTGGAACACATGAGCAAGGTTTCCGTACAGCTTTGACACGTGTTATCAACGATTATGCTCGTAAAAATAAGTTACTGAAAGACAATGAAGACAACCTAACAGGGGAAGATGTTCGTGAAGGATTAACTGCAGTTATCTCAGTTAAACACCCAAATCCACAGTTTGAAGGACAAACCAAGACCAAATTGGGAAATAGCGAAGTGGTCAAGATTACCAATCGCCTCTTCAGTGATGCATTCTCTGATTTCCTTATGGAGAATCCTCAAATTGCAAAACGCATTGTAGAAAAAGGAATTCTGGCTGCTAAGGCTCGTGTGGCTGCCAAGCGTGCGCGTGAAGTCACTCGTAAAAAATCTGGTTTGGAAATTTCCAACCTTCCAGGGAAATTAGCAGACTGTTCTTCTAACAATCCTGCGGAAACAGAACTCTTCATCGTCGAAGGAGACTCAGCTGGTGGATCAGCCAAATCTGGTCGTAACCGTGAGTTCCAGGCTATCCTTCCAATTCGCGGTAAGATTTTGAACGTTGAAAAAGCAAGTATGGATAAGATTCTTGCTAATGAAGAAATTCGTAGTCTTTTCACAGCGATGGGAACTGGATTTGGTGCAGAATTCGATGTTTCAAAAGCCCGTTACCAAAAGCTCGTTTTGATGACCGATGCCGATGTCGATGGAGCCCATATTCGTACTCTTCTTCTAACCTTGATTTATCGTTATATGAAACCAATACTAGAAGCTGGTTATGTTTATATTGCCCAACCTCCAATCTATGGTGTCAAGGTTGGAAGCGAGATTAAAGAATATATCCAGCCAGGAGCGGATCAAGAAATTAAACTCCAAGAAGCCTTGGCCCGCCATAGTGAAGGACGTGCCAAACCAACCATTCAGCGTTATAAAGGTTTGGGTGAAATGGATGATCACCAGTTGTGGGAAACAACCATGGATCCCGAACATCGCTTAATGGCAAGAGTTTCTGTGGACGATGCTGCAGAAGCAGATAAAATCTTTGATATGTTGATGGGGGATCGAGTAGAGCCTCGTCGTGAATTTATCGAAGAAAATGCCGTCTATAGTACACTTGATGTCTAAAAAATCGGGAGAAGTAGTTCCCTTGGTCTAAAAAATATGATATAATCATTACGATTGTTTCAAGTAAAAAAGGAGTTTAATATGTCTGCTAGCCTAGTAGTTTATTTGATAATTGCAGTTGCAGTTTTATTGGTCATTGCTTATGCTATCGCAATTTATGTAAGGAAGCGCAATGAAAGTAAACTAGCAATTTTAGAAGAGAAAAAAGAAGAGCTGTACAATCTTCCAGTTAATGATGAAGTTGAAGCTGTAAAAAATATGCACTTGATTGGACAAAGTCAAGTGACTTTCCGTGAATGGAACCAAAAATGGGTTGACCTATCTCTTAACTCTTTTGCCGATATCGAAAATAATCTTTTTGAGGCAGAAGGTTATAACAACTCATTCCGTTTTTTCAAGGCCAGTCATCAAATAGACCAAATCGAGAGCCAAATTACCTTGATTGAAGAAGATATTGCGGCAATTCGCAATGCCTTGGCAGATTTGGAGAAACAAGAATCTAAAAACAGCGGTCGTGTTCTTCATACCTTGGATTTGTTTGAAGAGTTACAACACAGAGTTGCTGATCATTCTGAAGAATATGGCCAAGGTTTATCTGAAATCGAAAAACAATTGGAAAATATCCAATCAGAGTTTTCTCAGTTTGTTACTTTAAATACTTCAGGTGACCCAGTAGAAGCTGCTGTAATTTTGGATAATGCTGAAAATCATATCTTGGCTTTGAGTCACATTGTTGACCGCCTGCCAGAGATTGTAAAAACATTATCTAAAGAGCTACCTGATCAATTGGAAGATTTGGAAGACGGTTACCGTAAGCTTTTAGACGCTAACTATCATTTTGCTGAAACGGATATTGAATCTCGCTTCCAATTGCTTTATGAAGCTTTGAAGAAAAACCACGAAAATATTGCACAATTAGAGTTGGATAATGCTGAGTATGAAAATACTCAAGTTCAAGAAGAAATCAATGCACTCTATGATATCTTTACACGAGAAATCGCCGCTCAAAAAGTAGTTGAAGGCTTAGTTGCAACCCTTCCTACATATTTGAAACACATGAAAGATAGTAATGCTGTTTTAGTGGAAGATATTCAACGATTGAGTAACAATTACCTACTATCTGAAACGGATGTTAGTCATGTTCATAGATTACAAGCTGAGTTAGAATCTTTAGAAGAATCTGTATTGGAACTAACTTCTGAACAAGAGGAACATTCTGAACCTTATTCATTCCTTGAAGATCGTTTGGAAAACTTACAAGCGACTTTGAAGGAAATTGAAGATGAACAAGTTGCGGTTAGTCAACGCCTTGCTCAGATTGAAAAAGATGATATCAATGCTCGCCAGAAGGCAAATGTTTATGTTAATCGTCTTCACACAATTAAGAGATATATGGAAAAACGTAATCTTCCAGGTATTCCTCAGAATTTCTTACAGTTGTTCTTTACAGCAAGTAACCATACTGAAGAGTTGATGGCTGAACTAGAAGAAGCCCAGGTCAATATTGAAGCTGTGAACCGTATGCTTGAAATTACAACAAATAGTATGGAAGCACTTGAAGAAGAAACCTATAATATTGTTCAATATGCAACATTGACAGAACAATTACTACAGTATTCGAACCGTTACCGCTCATTTGATGAACGAATTCAAGAAGCCTTTAATGAATCATTAGAAATTTTTGAAAAAGAATTTGATTATCATGCTTCATTTGATAAGATTTCGCAAGCTTTGGAAGTTGCAGAACCAGGTGTAACCAACCGTTTTGTCTCTTCATACGAAAAAACACGTGAGACGATTCGTTTCTAACATAATAAAAAAGATTTGGTTCTGTGATAAGCAGCACCAAATCTTTTTTATTTATTTATTTATTGTTTTTAAAAATGCCAAGTTACCAATTGATCTTGAACCGTATTCTAAGTCCATATGGTCCAGAAATACATAATCGTTTTTTTCGTAGAATGAGGCATTTCTTGCTGTGCTGGTAATGAGGCCCAAGTGTTTACAGCCTTTTGATTTGACATAAGGTTCAATCCCTTGTGTCAGAAAAGTACTGCCTATTCCACGCCCCTTACTTTCTATATTGACAGCTAAAGCCATCAAATACCAATCAAACTCCCCTGATTTTTCTAAATGCTTTTTGGAACGTTTTACAAAGTCAAAGTATTTAAGGAGATTTTGTGGTCGAATGTAGCGAAAAATGTTTGCCCCACCATTTCGTAGATAGGATAGTATACAGAAATCCTTTTGTTGCAAAAAGGCAACTGCAAGTAATTCTCCATCCTGTTCCGCAACTAAACAGTTTCCTTTTTGAATATAGACTCTAGTAAGCAGAATTTGCAATGTTTCTACAAAAGCAGGATAGGAGTCAGGTTTCTTCAAATCATCAGTTATAATCGTTAAAAAGGGATAGTCAAGAAAAGACTTGGCTAATAGTTTTCCAATTTTTTCGTATTCTTCAAGTCTTGCCTCTCGATATATCATGTCTCCCATGCTTGTCTCCTTTGTTAGCCATAAAACCATGAATGATAGGATTTCAAGATAAAAAAATGGAGATGATTTAAAAAGCAAGTTAGAACCCAACTCTGTGCTATAAGGTTCAATAGCTTTCAAATCTCTCCAAGATTTTATTTGGTCGGAATTGAAATTCCAATTAATTTTTCTGAATAGAGGGTTTTGATATTGGCCTCATCAATAGAGTCCTTATCAATTTTACGTTTCAAGAAAAATTCTTGAATAGCTTCGATTTCAGGTTCGCGGATAGCGCGGTGTTTGTTTGAGATGAGGATTTCATAGTGAAGCGGAGCTTGGGTAAAAATAACATCAGTATTTCCAGCAGAATAAACCTCAACAAGGGTTGCATCTGTACTTTCTAGCTGGCTTTTAACAAGTTGCGAGTGTGAGTTTGTCGTATTGATTAGCTTCATAACATTTCCTCCGATTTTCTAATTCTATTATAGCACTTTTTGAATAAAGTAGCTTGATTTAGTCAATCTTATGCTGTTTTTTCCAAGATTGAATAGCCCATTTATGGCTACCACGTTTGAGATTTTCAATAGCCTCGTCAATAGGGAACCAGGCAATATGATTAAAGTCTTCTAGTGGCTTTTGCACTTCTTTGAAAGAAGTCGCTTCATAGAGGTAGGCAGGATTGTAGTAGTAGGTGTCACGGTGACGAGAGTAGAAATATTCGTCAGCTTGTCCGTAATAGGTACCAATTTCAGCTGTAAAGCCAAGTTCTTCAATCAATTCACGCTTTAGTGCTTCTTGATGATTTTCACCTGCTTCAATTTCACCACCTGGTAGGAACCAAGCACCATTAGGTGCTTGAACAAGAACAATTTGTTTTCCCTCAGCATCAGGGATAACAGCATATACGCCATAACGGTGCTGGTAGGTTACATTCTCTTTTTTTTCTCCAAAGGTTGGATTTGCCATTGCATTTTCCTCATTATCTATTATCTTTATTATTATCTTAATGGACAAAGGCCGAGCTGTCAAGAACTTATAGTTATTTTTGTAAAAAGGAGCAGAAAATTTTCATTTTCTACTCCTTTTCTATAGGATTTATACTTCTTTTTCAGAAGTTTTTACTTCAGATTTTTTGGCAGACTTAATTTGAATCTTGCCCTTGCTGGTCATAACTGCCTTGAGGTCTTTTTCGCTTGGATTTTCAAGGTAGTAGTCAGTGATTGCGTCCTCAATATAGTCTTGAATAGTACGACGAAGTGGGCGTGCCCCCATTTTTGGATCATAACCGAGGTCAACTAATTTTTCCTTGACCTTGTCAGTTACATCTAAATGAATGTTGTTACTTGAAAGACGTTTGTTAACATCTGCTAGCATAAGCTCGACAATCTGAAGGAGGTTATCCTTGCTGAGAGCCTTAAATTCGATAATACCATCAAAACGGTTCATAAACTCTGGGCTAAAGAAGTTACCGAGTTCACCGAGAACAGAATTGGTACGTCCTTCTCTAGCAGCACCAAAACCAACGCTGGCTTCGGCTTTACCAGTACCTGCATTTGAAGTCATGATGATGATGGCATCCTTGAAGCTAACGGTACGTCCTTGCCCATCTGTCAAACGACCATCGTCCAAGACCTGGAGGAACATATGCATAACATCTGGATGGGCTTTCTCTACTTCATCCAAGAGAATAAGAGAATATGGATTACGGCGGACTTTTTCAGTTAATTGCCCAGCCTCATCGTAGCCAACATAACCTGGAGGGGCGCCGACCAACTTAGCTACACTGTGTTTTTCCATATATTCACTCATATCGAAGCGAATCATACTGTCAGCAGAACCAAAGAGTTCGATAGCTAGTTGTTTGGAAAGTTCTGTCTTACCGACGCCAGTTGGTCCGACGAAGAGGAAGCTTCCAATTGGACGGTTAGGCGTACCGAGACCGACACGGTTTCGGCGAATAGCTTTGGCTATCTTATCAACTGCATCGTCCTGTCCAATAACATGAGACTTGAGATCTTCGGCTAGATGGATGAGTTGAGATTGTTCTTTCTCTTTCAAATCACCAACAGGGATATTGGTTTTCTGCTCGATAATGTGCTCAATGGTTTTCTCACTGATGATAGGAGTATCCTGGTCTGTGACCTTTTTCTTTTGCATTTCCTTATACTTGGCAATCTGGTCGCGGAAGTAGGCGGCCTTCTCAAAATCTTCCTCTCGTGTAGCTTGAGATTTGAGATTTTCAGCCTCAATCAAGCGCTGATCAATTACTTTAGGATCAACAAAATTCAAGGTCAAGTTCATCTTAGAACCAGCTTCATCTAGGAGGTCTATGGCCTTGTCAGGCAAGAAGCGATCTTGGATGTAGCGATTGGAAAGAGTTGCAGCTACTTCAATTGCAGCATCGGTATACTGAACGTGGTGGTAGTCTTCGTATTTCTTTTGAATTCCTTTGAGGATAGTGATTGTTTCTTCCACTGTTGGTTCGTCAACTTTGACAGGCTGCATACGACGCTCTAGGGCAGCATCCTTTTCAATGATACGGTATTCATTGAGGGTAGTTGCACCGACCAGTTGCAGTTCCCCACGAGCAAGGGCTGGCTTGAGGATATTTCCTGCATCCATATTGCCATCGCCCGCAGCCCCCGCACCAACAATTTCATGGATTTCATCGATAAAGAGGATGATGTCCTCACGTTTGCGAATTTCTTCCATGAGTTTTTGCATGCGTTCTTCAAATTGTCCACGGATACCCGTTCCTTGAACTAGGCTAACCACATCCAGACGGATGACTTGTTTACCTTGTAGTTTATGTGGAACATCGCCATCAACGATTTTCTGAGCTAGACCTTCGACAACGGCAGTTTTTCCGACACCTGGTTCACCGATAAGAACAGGATTATTCTTGGTTCTGCGATTGAGAATTTCGATGACACGGATAATCTCATCGTCGCGTCCAATAACGGGATCTATATCTCCACGACGGGCAATTTCAGTTACGTTGATACCAAATTCTTCTAGCAGGCCTTTTTCTTGGCTTGGAGGCGGAGTTTGAGCAGGTCCACGATTTTGGGAACCATAACCGCCATTTCCACCGTAACCTCCACCTGATTGGGTTGGGGGAGTCGGAGGAGTGTTGTTAGAAGGTCTAAAATTGTTTAGGTCGTTGAAGAAATCACCAAAGGGATCAAAGTCACGATTGTTCAAATCTGTCATACCTTTAAAGAGACTGTTGTTAGGATCTGTTTTGATAATCTTATAGCAGTTTTGACAGAGGTCAATTTGTTTTTGCTTTCCATTGAGATTGGTGTAAAGATGAATTGTTGAGTCGTTGATTTTACAGTTTTGACAAAGCATACATCTACCTCATTTCTTTCTTTAGCCTGACCTGTCTAAAGGTCAATAATAGTCAAATTTCTATACTCTCATTATAACAGGATTGGGGTGTAAAGCAAGTAAAAAGATTGCAGCTTTGAGAAGTTGTTACAATGAAAATCTTTGGGAATTTGAACTATAAAAAAATCCTATTTGTGAGACAAAAAGGATTTTGGTTAGACATGCAGGGTGTAATCCCAGCTTGTTTTGTATTAGTAAAGGAGTTCGTAAATCTCCATTGCAATCAAGTCAATGCTATCAAAAGTATAAGTTTCGCGAGCTTCTACATCACGAAGGGTAAAGATTGATCCGTTTTCTTCGTCGTGGCTGTATGCAACTTCTGCAACAACAACTCCTTCGCGTTCAAAATTACGTTTTAAATTTCCGCCGTCTTTTGCCATTGCTTCAAGGCGGTTGATGATTCTAACCAAATGTGATTCCATTTTGATTCTCCTTCATTTCTTATCGTTACTATTTTACCATAAAGGAGGCCAACTTGCCTAGAAAAAACTAAGATTTCTCGCTAATTCTACCAGCTTAAAGTTTTTTTGAATAAATTAGACAAAAGATTTGAATTTTAATTCAATTCATGTTATAATCATACAGTATTCTATTTTAGAAAGCAGTGTGACTATGAATTTTTCTTTTTTACCAAAGTATTTACCTTATTTTAACTACGGAGCTATCGTGACGGTTCTCATTTCTATCTGTGTGGTCTTTTTAGGAACCATTCTGGGTGTTGTCTTGGCTTTTGGGCAACGTTCAAAGTTTAAACCGCTTGTTTGGCTCGCCAACTTGTACGTTTGGATTTTCCGCGGGACGCCGATGATGGTTCAGATTATGATTGCCTTTGCTCTTATGCATATCAATGCTCCGACTATTCAGGTTGGGATTTTGGGAGTTGATCTTTCTCGTCTGATTCCAGGGATTTTGATTATCTCTATGAACAGTGGTGCTTATGTTTCTGAGACTGTTCGGGCTGGGATTAATGCAGTTCCTAAGGGTCAGTTAGAGGCGGCCTATTCTTTAGGGATTCGTCCTAAAAATGCTATGAGCTATGTGATTTTGCCACAAGCAATCAAAAATATTTTGCCAGCATTGGGGAACGAATTTATCACTATTATCAAGGATAGTTCTCTTTTATCAGCTATTGGTGTCATGGAGTTGTGGAACGGGGCTACAACAGTTTCTACAACAACCTATCTACCTTTAACACCACTTTTATTTGCAGCCTTTTATTACTTGATTATGACTTCTATTTTGACAGTAGCCTTGAAAGCTTTTGAAAAACGTATGGGACAAGGAGATAAGAAATAATGACGGAAACCTTTATAAAAATTGAAAATTTACATAAATCCTTTGGAAAGAATGAAGTATTGAAGGGCATCAACCTCGAGATTAAAAGAGGAGAAGTTGTCGTTATCATCGGTCCTTCGGGGAGCGGAAAATCTACCTTACTTCGCTCTATGAATTTGTTGGAAGAAGCAACTAAAGGGAAGGTTATCTTTGAGGGAGTCGATATTACGGACAAGAAGAATGACCTGTTTGCTATGCGTGAGAAGATGGGCATGGTTTTTCAACAATTTAATCTTTTTCCTAATATGACTGTGATGGAAAATATCACCTTGTCTCCTATCAAGACCAAAGGTGAAAGTAAGGAAGTTGCAGAGAAGAGAGCTCAGGAACTTTTGGAAAAAGTTGGTTTACCAGATAAGGCAACTGCTTATCCACAGAGTTTGTCAGGTGGTCAGCAACAGCGGATTGCTATTGCGCGTGGTTTAGCTATGGAACCTGATGTTTTGCTCTTTGACGAGCCAACTTCAGCCCTGGACCCTGAAATGGTAGGTGAGGTGTTGGCTGTTATGCAAGACTTAGCCAAGTCAGGAATGACCATGGTTATCGTAACACATGAAATGGGATTTGCTCGTGAGGTGGCAGACCGTGTCATCTTTATGGCAGATGGTGTGGTTGTTGAAGATGGAACACCTGAACAGATTTTTGAACAAACCCAAGAACAACGGACTAAAGACTTCTTGAGTAAGGTTTTATAAGTTAGTTTTGTGGAGCTATTTGTAGCTAACTTTACATATAAAGTATAGATTAATGAAAAGCTCGACTAGAGCTTTTTCTTATAGTTTGAAACTATAGGATAGCCTAGGAAAGAAGTGTTAGAGGGGATTAGCAGTTTTTGGTATAATGGAAGATATTTGAAAGAAAAGAGAAGTGATATGACACAGATTATTGATGGGAAGGCTCTAGCAGCTAAGTTACAAGGACAGCTGGCTGAAAAGACTGCAAGATTAAAGGAAGAAACGGGGCTAGTACCTGGTTTGGTAGTGATTTTGGTTGGGGACAACCCTGCCAGCCAAGTCTATGTTCGAAATAAGGAACGTTCTGCCCTTGCGGCTGGTTTCCGTAGTGAAGTAGTACGAGTTCCAGATACCATTACCCAAGCGGAATTGTTGGATTTGATTGCCACATACAATCAAGATCCAGCTTGGCATGGGATTTTGGTCCAGTTACCATTACCAAAACATATCGATGAAGAGGCGGTTTTGTTGGCCATTGACCCAGAAAAGGATGTGGATGGTTTCCATCCTCTAAACATGGGGCGTCTTTGGTCAGGTCATCCAGTTATGATTCCTTCGACACCTGCAGGAATTATGGAAATGTTCCATGAATACGGGATTGACTTGGAAGGTAAAAATGCGGTCGTCATCGGTCGTTCCAATATCGTTGGAAAACCTATGGCCCAGCTTCTTTTGGCAAAGAATGCTACAGTGACTTTGACCCACTCACGGACTCATAATCTTGCCAAGGTGGCTGCTAAAGCAGATATTCTGGTTGTTGCAATCGGTCGTGCCAAGTTTGTAACTGCTAACTTTGTCAAACCAGGTGCGGTTGTCATTGACGTTGGGATGAATCGCGATGAAAATGGTAAGCTTTGTGGAGATGTGGATTATGAAGCGGTTGCCCCACTTGCTAGCCACATCACGCCAGTTCCTGGAGGTGTAGGTCCTATGACCATTACTATGCTAATGGAGCAAACTTATCAAGCAGCACTTCGGACATTGGATAGAAAATAAGAGAAAAATTTTCTGAGGAAAGTGTATTTTCTATAGCTATATCTAAAATGATAGAAATGAATATTAAATTTTAGAAATAAGTTTATAAAAGGAGGTTTGCGCCTTCTTTTTGTTGTATAATAAATGCGAGAGGAAAAAAGATGAAAGTGATTAATCAATCCTTATTAGAAAAAGTCATTATTGAACGTTCTCGTACCAGTCATAAAGGAGACTATGGCCGTCTGCTGTTGCTTGGTGGGACTTATCCTTATGGTGGTGCTATCATCATGGCTGCTATGGCAACTGTTAAAAGTGGAGCTGGTTTGGTAACTGTTGGAACAGATAGAGAAAATATCCCTGCTCTACACAGCCATTTACCTGAGGCTATGGCCTTTGCTCTTCAAGACCAGCAATTATTAAAAGAGCAGTTGGATAAGGCAGAAGTTGTCTTAGTGGGGCCTGGTTTACGAGACGATACTTTTGGAGAAAATATAGTAAAACAGGTCTTTGCTAGCCTAAAAAAGAATCAGATTTTGATTATAGACGGAGGGGCCTTAACCATCCTTGCTAGAACAAGTTTGTCATTTCCATCTAACCAGCTTATCCTAACTCCCCACCAAAAAGAATGGGAAAAGATGTCTGGTATTGCTATTGAAAAGCAAAATGAAGATGCAACGGCTAGTGCCCTAACTTCCTTCCCTCAAGGAACAATTTTGGTAGAGAAAGGTCCAGCTACTCGTATTTGGCAAGCTGGCCAATCTGATTATTACCAGTTACAGGTTGGCGGTCCCTATCAGGCGACTGGGGGAATGGGAGATACTCTGGCTGGGATGATTGCAGGATTTGCAGGTCAATTCCGACAGGCCAGTCTCTACGAACGTGTGGCAGTAGCAACCTATCTTCATTCAGCCATAGCTCAAGAACTAGCTCAAGAACATTATGTGGTCTTGCCGACGGAAATCAGCAGTCATCTTCCCAAAATAATGAAAAAAATATCTCAAAAAGGCACCTGATCGTTTCAGGCGCCTTTATATCTTTTAGAAAAACCCTTTAATCTTTCCAACGAGGCCATCTAGACCTTCAGAACCAGAAATCAACTGCTGAGCTTGAGAGAAGTATTCTCCAAGCTGTTCTTGATTTTCTGCAACAAATGCTTTTGCAGCTTCGAAATCATTTGTTTCGATTAATTCTTTTACTTGGTTAAACAAATCTAATGGGTTCATCCTATTTCTCCTTTTCTGTACTTAACTATTTAATCATCTTTATGATAAAAAATCAACTGTTGCTGCTTTTGGCTAGGACCTGTTTTTATCTACAAGTTCTCATAACTAAGATTCTAACTACCAAAACAAGGTGGACATAAAAATAAAAATGTTCGGGTTTTTCTAGTGTATCCATGAAATAAAAATGGATACATGTTATAATAGAAATAGCTCTTTAATGGAGGTGTTTGAGTGGAAAATCTGAAGAAAATGGCAGGTATCAAGGCTGCTGAGTTTGTCAAGGATGGCATGGTAGTCGGACTTGGAACGGGTTCTACTGCCTATTATTTCGTAGAAGAAATCGGTCGTCGGATCAAGGAAGAAGGGTTACAGATTACAGCTGTAACGACTTCTAGTGTGACTAGTAAACAGGCTGAAGGGCTTAATATCCCACTCAAGTCTATTGACCAAGTAGACTTTGTCGATGTGACAGTCGACGGGGCGGATGAAGTGGATAGTCAGTTTAATGGAATCAAAGGTGGTGGTGGTGCCCTTCTGATGGAGAAGGTTGTGGCAACGCCCTCAAAAGAATACATTTGGGTAGTGGATGAAAGCAAGCTGGTAGACAAACTAGGTGCTTTTAAATTGCCTGTGGAAGTGGTTCAGTATGGCGCAGAACAGGTCTTTCGTTGTTTTGAGCGAGCTGGCTACAAACCAAGTTTCCGTGAAAAAGATGGCCAACGTTTTGTGACCGATATGCAGAATTTTATCATTGACCTTGCCTTGGATGTCATTGAAGATCCAATTGCCTTCGGGCAAGAATTGGACCATATCGTTGGCGTCGTGGAGCATGGCTTATTCAATCAAATGGTGGATAAGGTCATCGTTGCTGGACGAGATGGAGTTCAGATTTTAACTTCAACAAAAGCAAGATAACTAAAATAATAAGGAGATACACTATGTCAAAATTTAATCGTATTCACTTGGTGGTACTAGATTCTGTGGGAATCGGTGCTGCACCAGATGCTAATAACTTTGTCAATGCAGGGGTTCCAGATGGAGCTTCTGACACACTGGGACACATTTCAAAAACAGTTGGTTTGAATGTCCCAAACATGGCTAAAATTGGTCTAGGAAATATTCCTCGTGAAACTCCTCTTAAGACTGTTCCAGCTGAAAGCAATCCAACAGGATATGCAACAAAATTGGAAGAAGTATCTCTTGGTAAGGATACTATGACTGGACACTGGGAAATCATGGGACTTAACATTACTGAGCCTTTCGATACTTTCTGGAACGGATTCCCAGAAGAAATCTTGACAAAAATCGAAGAATTCTCAGGACGTAAGGTCATTCGTGAAGCCAACAAACCTTACTCAGGTACAGCTGTTATCGATGATTTTGGACCACGTCAGATGGAAACTGGGGAGTTGATTATCTATACTTCAGCTGACCCTGTTTTGCAAATTGCTGCCCACGAAGATATCATTCCTTTGGATGAATTGTACCGTATTTGTGAATACGCGCGTTCGATTACCCTTGAGCGTCCTGCCCTTCTAGGTCGTATCATTGCCCGTCCATATGTTGGTAAGCCAGGTAACTTCACCCGTACTGCAAATCGTCGTGACTTGGCAGTTTCACCATTTGCACCAACTGTTTTGGATAAATTGAATGAAGCTGGTATCGATACTTATGCTGTTGGTAAAATCAATGATATCTTTAACGGTGCGGGTATCAACCATGATATGGGACACAATAAGTCAAATAGCCATGGAATTGATACACTCTTGAAGACCATGGGCCTTGCTGAGTTTGAAAAAGGATTCTCATTCACAAACTTGGTGGACTTTGATGCTCTTTACGGCCACCGTCGTAATGCTCACGGTTATCGTGATTGCTTGCATGAGTTTGATGAACGCTTGCCTGAAATTATCGCAGCCATGAGAGAGAACGATCTTCTCTTGATTACAGCGGACCATGGAAATGACCCAACCTATGCAGGAACAGACCACACTCGTGAATATATTCCACTTTTAGCTTACAGCCCTAGCTTTAAGGGAAATGGTGTCATTCCAGTTGGACATTTTGCAGATATCTCAGCGACAGTTGCGGATAACTTTGGTGTTGAAACTGCCATGATTGGTGAAAGTTTCTTAGATAAATTGGTATAAGATGACGCGATATGCTTTACTTGTTCGGGGCATTAATGTAGGTGGGAAAAATAAAGTTGTCATGGCGCAACTTCGTCAAGAACTGACAGAGTTGGGACTGGAAAAGGTTGAGACCTACATCAATAGTGGCAATATTTTCTTTACTTCGACAGCTCCCAAAGCCCAATTGGTTGAAAAGTTAGAGGCTTTCTTTGCAGTCCATTATCCATTTATTCAGAGTTTTTCTTTGCTGAGTCAGGAAGATTATGAAGAAGAGCTGAAGAATCTGCCAGATTGGTGGACCAAAGATTTGGCACGAAAGGATGTCCTCTTTTACACGGAGGGCTTGGATGTGGCTCAAGTCATTGAGAAAGTTGAAAGTTTGGAACTGGAAGATGAAGTGGTTCATTTTGGAAGACTTGGGATTTTCTGGGGGAAATTCTCTGAGGAATCCTACTATGCAACTGCCTATCACAAATACTTACTCAAGATGCCTTTCTACCGCCAAATCACCATTCGTAATGCTAAAACTTTCGACAAAATCGGTCAAATGCTAAAAAATAATAAAGGAGACATACAATGACATTTTTAGATAAAATCAATGAAACTGCTGCCTTCCTGAAAGAAAAGGGTATCCTAGCGCCTGAGTTCGGTCTAATCCTTGGATCAGGACTTGGAGAACTTGCAGAAGAGATCGAAAATCCAGTTGTAGTAGACTATGCAGACATTCCAAATTGGGGCCGCTCTACAGTAGTTGGTCACGCTGGTAAATTGGTATATGGAGAACTTGCAGGTCGAAAAGTCTTGGCTCTTCAAGGTCGCTTCCATTTCTACGAAGGCAATCCTCTGGAAGTGGTGACATTCCCAGTTCGTGTCATGAAAGTTCTTGGATGTCAAGGTGTCATTGTAACCAATGCAGCTGGCGGTATTGGTTATGGGCCTGGTACTTTGATGACTATCTCAGACCATATCAACATGACAGGTCAAAACCCATTGATGGGTGAAAACTTGGATGAATTTGGTCCTCGTTTCCCAGATATGTCTAAGGCTTACACACCAGAATACCGTGCTACTGCCCATGAAGTGGCTAAAAAACTCGGTATCAAGCTTGATGAAGGTGTCTATATCGGTGTTACTGGCCCTACTTATGAAACACCAGCAGAGATTCGTGCTTATAAGACACTGGGAGCAGATGCAGTTGGTATGTCTACTGTTCCTGAAGTTATTGTTGCAGCCCACTCTGGCTTGAAAGTTCTGGGAATTTCATGTATTACTAACTTTGCGGCTGGTTTCCAAGAAGAACTCAACCACGAGGAAGTTGTAGAAGTGACTGAGCGTGTCAAAGGCGATTTCAAGGGCTTGCTAAAAGCCATTCTTGCAGAATTGTAATCATGTTAATAGAATTGAGGAGAATTCTTCGAAAGATTCCTTATAATTTTAGATTTTTCCTAGCAGTAATTCTACAAGGAATAGTTTCGGGTTTATCTGGTATAGTTCTCCATTATCTTTTAGAGATGGTGGAGGAGCTAGCTTTTGGTCAGTCAGAGCATCATAGTGGATTTTTGACAGATGGAGTTTCCTCCTCACGAATAGGACTAAGTTTAATAATCGTGGGTCTTAGCTCGTCCTTAGTCTGGTACTTCTTGCAAAAAAGGTCGAAGATTTATTCCATCAAAGCTCAGATGAAGGATGAGACTTCACAATACAAGCTTCATTTTCTAAAACAGCTATTTCATTCAATTTGGCAGATCATTGAAGTTGGAGGGGGAGCCCCTATTGGCAAAGAAGCTGCACCACGAGAGATTGGGACTCTATTTGCAGGGCCAATTGGAAAAATATGTATACTATCTATGAAGGATTGCATCTTTCTCCTTGCTTGTGGGGCTGGTGCTGGTTTAGCGGCTGTTTATCAGGTTCCATTAACAAGTGTCTTCTTTGTTTTTGAAACCCTAGGAATTGCTCTATCTATTAAACGATTTGTCTTAGTCGGTTTGACTACCTATGTCTCAACCTATATAGCAGGCTTGGTTATTTCAGATCAGGCTCTCTACCAGATTCCAGCCATCTCATGGTCATTAAAGGAAATATGGATTATTCCCTTATTACTTCTTTTCTTAACCCCACTATCTTGGCTTTTTGGTCGCTTAAGTAAGGCAGCGTCTTCAAACAGAATAAAAGATAAACGAATACTTCTCACATTGCCCTCAGCTTTTCTTTTTCTTGCTGGTTTGGCAAGTTATTTTCCACATCTACTTGGAAATGGACGTATGATGGCTCAGGAAGTATTGAATGGTAGTAATGGCAAAACAGTACTCCTCTTGTTTATTCTAAAAGTAATAGTTGTTCTTATTATTCTGTGGGCAGGGGCCTATGGTGGTACCCTTACGCCATCTTTTGCCTTGGGGATGGCTGGAGCTGCTCTCTTGGGTATGATTCTAGGTTTGGACAGTCAGCCAACCACTTTACTTTTGGGATCTGTTTGCTTTTTATCTGTGACCTTGAGAGCGCCCATTTCTGCAACTGGATTAGTAATAGGTTTCACTGGGCTAGCTTTGTATTCTCTTCCGTATCTCTTAGTAACAGCTGTTTTAGCCTATGAATTTGCAAAAATGTTAGACCGCTTTCCTTGTGCTAGCATACTGTGTCAGAAGTCAAATAATAAAGTAATTAGGTAGGAAATGCCCATTTCTTCTAGTTAAGGATTTAACTTAAAAGATTAAAAACTATTGTCAGTTTATCAATAACTGTTTTAATAAAAATGAAGTAGGCCTATTGGAATCTTGATTGAATCCGATTTTTCCTAGCTATGAAATATAAAAATAAAAAAGAAAGGTAGAGCGAGATGTTCTGATTTGAACACGAGCGGAAAACTTTTCTAAAAACTCAGAAGAGAAGGGAAGTTCGAGTTTGAATTGAAGCCGGTCTAATCTTCTCAATATCATCAAAATTAAGAAAGAAAGGAATTGAACCCACCCTAAAAGCAGTGGGAAAAAGATAGTTGGTCTAGCGAGCATCGCTCACTGCACCCAACTCCTATTTTCCCTTTGCTTTTTGACGGGTTTGGTATCTTATATTATGTCTATCCATATTGCTGCTCAGCAGGGTGAAATTGCTGATAAAATTCTTCTTCCTGGGGATCCTCTTCGTGCGAAATTTATTGCGGAGAATTTCCTTGAAGATGCTGTTTGTTTTAACGAAGTGCGTAACATGTTTGGTTACACTGGTACTTACAAGGGCCACCGTGTATCTGTCATGGGAACTGGGATGGGGATGCCATCGATTTCGATTTATGCGCGTGAGTTGATTGTTGACTACGGTGTGAAAAAATTGATCCGTGTGGGAACTGCAGGTTCTTTGAATGAAGATGTTCACGTTCGTGAATTGGTCTTGGCGCAGGCAGCTGCAACCAACTCAAACATTGTCCGTAATGACTGGCCACAGTACGATTTCCCACAAATCGCTAGCTTTGATTTGCTGGATAAGGCCTACCATATCGCCAAAGAACTTGGTATGACAACCCACGTTGGGAACGTTTTGTCATCTGATGTCTTTTATTCAAACTACTTTGAAAAGAACATCGAACTTGGTAAATGGGGAGTCAAGGCTGTGGAAATGGAAGCAGCAGCCCTTTACTATCTGGCAGCCCAACACCATGTTGACTCGCTTGCTATCATGACCATTTCTGATAGCTTGGTCAATCCAGACGAAGACACAACTGCAGAAGAACGCCAAAATACCTTCACCGATATGATGAAGGTTGGATTAGAAACCTTGATTGCAGAATAATTATATCCAAAAAAGGAAGCCCTTCTTTATGAATTGGAGGACTTCCTTTTCTTATCTAGAAATTGGTCTATCTCTTTTTGTGATCTGAGGATGATCACTTTATATGGATAGTTTTTTTGAATCCACTTGTAGCGTTCCTTAGCGGATTTGCTCCGTCCGTCCCAAAGAATCCATCTGATAAACTCCCAATTAAATTGTTCTTGACAACCAGCTGCCATACTTTCTCTTACTTTTCCCCGGTATTTAAGATAACGTTTAAAGGCTCGTAGCAGACAATTCCAGCGAGAAAAATTGAGAAAGATGATTTGGTCAGCTTCCTGCATTCTTTCCTCATAGAAACACCAAGAATAATTTCCATCGATGACCCAAGCTTCATGCTTGGTGAGAAAATTTTTCATCTCATCCAACATCCATTCACGGTCACTGTCTTGCCAACCGGGTTGAAATTGGAGTGTGTCCATGTGAAGTTTTGGGATGGAGTAGTAGTGAGACA